>NZ_NPKW01000143.1:0-48696 GCF_002265885.1 Vibrio sp. 03_296 | reverse complement strand
TTCTAGGTTCTAGGTTCTAGGTTCTAGGTTCTAGGTTCTAGGTTCTAGGTTCTAGGTTCTAGGTTCTAGGTTCTAGGTTCTAGGAGGAGCTTAAAAACAGCAAATAAAAAACCCAGCTCGAAAGCTGGGTTTTCTACAATCTTCAAAGAGACTCAATCAATTACTTGATTTTCGCTTCTTTGTACACAACGTGCTGGCGTACTACTGGATCAAATTTTTTGATCTCGAACTTGCCTGGCATGTTGCGCTTGTTTTTGTCAGTTGTGTAGAAGTGACCAGTATTTGCAGTAGATACTAGACGAATTTTCTCACGAATGCCTTTCTTAGCCATTGCTAATTCCTCTTATTAAACGTTTTCGCCGCGTGCACGCATATCAGCTAGAACAACATCGATGCCTTTCTTATCGATGATGCGCATGCCTTTAGCAGTCAGACGTAGTTTAACAAAACGTTTTTCGCTCTCTACCCAGAAACGATGAGTTTGTAGGTTCGGCAGAAAACGACGCTTAGTAGCATTTCGTGCGTGTGAGCGGTTGTTACCAACTGCAGGACGCTTACCAGTTACTTGGCATACTCGGGACATGAATGTCTTCTCCAAATCGTTTCAGCTCGATATCAACCTTGGTGGCCGAACCTCATCAATTAGAGGTCAAATACCATTATGGAAAATCCATACAAGGCTATCAAAGGTCGCGCATTATACTAACTTGCCATGCATTGCTCAAGACCCGAACAGATCCTTTTTACAGGTTTTCGTGATCTTTTTTTAGACAGCACGTTTCAAGTAGTCCAAGCTGAATGTAAGTTAAAAATTTTGAGTGGCGAGGATTGTAGCAGAAACTCACTTATGAACAACAAAAAGTTTGCCTGTCAAGAGCGATGATTTTATCAACTCAAATCCAGCCTCTTTCCGCGAATGAAACTACCTCTCCATCGCCGACAACAAAGTGGTCCAATACCCGTATATCCACTAAGCCCAATGCGTCACTCAAACGTCGAGTAATTCGCCGATCTGCTTGGCTTGGCTCTGCTACGCCTGAAGGATGGTTGTGCGCCAGTATTAAAGCGGCGGCATTATAGTATAAGGCTCTTTTGACAACTTCCCGAGGATAGACCGAGGCGGCATCGATGGTGCCTTCAAACATCACCTCATCTTTAATGACACGATTTTGATTATCGAGGAACAACACATAAAACGCTTCTCGATGGCGATCGCGCAGCATGGAAGAGAGATAAAGCTTAGTATGCTGTGGACTGGTGAGCGCGTCACCACGTTGCAATGTTTCGGCCAAATAACGTTGCGTCATTTCCAAAACAGCTTGTAATTGAACGTATTTTGCCTGCCCCAATCCTTTGTGACGGCAAAAGCTCTGTTCATCGGCAGAAAACAGTTTTCTCAGCGAACCAAAGTCTCGCAATAAAAAATCGGCAAGTTCAATCACGTTCATTCCTTGTGTGCCTGTTCTTAAAAAGATGGCGAGTAACTCAGCATCGGACAAAGACTCAGGCCCACGCTGAAGCAACTTTTCTCTTGGCATGGATTCACTAGGCAGGTTTTTTAGGCTCATACTGATAGACTCTTGTTCATATTGAGTCTATTGCAGCGAGAAAACTGACAAAGTCCAGAATGACAATGCCAGTTCTCTATTAATAGAAGAGGTTTATGTAACTGAGATTTTTATCAGAGCTTAAAATGCCCAACCAACTTATGCATTTCTTGGCCTGATGTGCTGAGCTGCGTACTGATCGTTTCCGACTCTTGTAAGTTGTGATTAATCTCATTGACGATTTGCTGAATGGTGACGAGGTTTTGGTTGATGTCCTCAGCGACCGCGCTCTGTTGTTCAGCGGCGGATGCCGTTTGAATCCCCATATCTCGGATCATTTCCACCGCCGACTGGATGCCGGCAAGTGACTCTTTGATTTGCACAGACTCAAGCGCCGTTTGCTCACCACGCTCTTGGCTGGCAGACATGGTGGTGACCGCTCTGGCCACCCCATTTTGCAACTGCTTAAGCATATCGCCAATTTCCAGCGTGCTGTTTTGTGTACGACTGGCCAATGAACGAACTTCATCAGCAACCACGGCAAATCCGCGACCTTGCTCTCCCGCACGCGCCGCTTCAATGGCGGCATTCAGTGCCAGTAAGTTCGTTTGCTCAGCAATTTCGCCTATCACTTGCAACACTTTGGTGATTTGATCGGTCTGTTGGCTAAGCTGAGAAATGGCCTCTGAGGTAATGTTCACTTCGTCAACTAGTTTGCCAATTCCTTCTATCGCGTGATTCACTTCCACTTGCGCTTCTGAGATCTGCGCATTGGCAGAATCAATTGCCTGCGCCGTGGCATGGGTATTGTTGGCGACTTCTCTCGCCGTGGCGCTCATTTCCGTCACGGCGGTTACTACTTTATCCGTCTCCAAACAGTGCGTTTGCATTTGGTTACTGGCCAACGAAGTTTGTTGATCCAGCCCAGTGGCAGCGCTTTGCACTGTTTGCGCCGAATTACGAATATCGACCATCAATGGATGCAATTTGTCCATAAACTGGTTGAAGGCTTTGGCCACTTCCCCCACTTCATCTTGGCTTTCGACACTCAAACGAGCGGTTAAATCGCCACCGCCTGCGGCTACATCTTGCAATGAGGCCGCGATATGTTGCAACGGCAAAATCGCCCGAGAAACAATCACGCTTATCACACCACACGCAATCAATAGCCCCGCCAGAGTGAATCCAATCGCCGTAAAGGTACGCTCATTCAAACTGGCAATACTTTGTACACGATGCTCTGCCACTTGCGTGTCGATATCGTCAATGTAGATCCCCGTGCCGAGCACCCAATCCCATTTTGGTAGATATTCCGCATAACCCAATTTGGGCGCTTGCGCATTGATGGTCGGCTTGTGCCAAGAGAAATAAAGAAAGCCATCGCCTTTTTGTGAAGCGTCAATCAGCCCCGTGATCACCGCAACACCATTGTCATCTTTCATGCCGTAAAGATTTTTACCCTCCAACTCCGGCTTTATCGCGTGCAGCGTGTTGACGCCTTTGGAGTCATAAGCAAAAAAGTAACCATCACTCTCAAAGCGCATTGCTTTCAAAATCTGTTTGGCTTGTTGTTGATTGTTGCCATTCACATCCGCGTCATACAAAGGCTTAATGGCGGTGACGCCCATCATCAAATAGGCTTTTAGCTCGCTTTTGCGCGTTTCAATCAGCTCATTTCGATATTCGCTAAGTTCAACGTCTAAGCTTTTTACACTGTTAAAATAGAAAACCGCTGTCACCATCGCTGTCAGCAGCACTAATGGGATTAACGTTAGCAGCAATAATTTGTTCCGACTCTTCATAACAAGTTCCGTCGCTATCCATATGATTGTTTTAATTTTTAAGAGGTGTATCGCAAACATTATCTGGTGTCTATTTAGTCAATGTCTGTGAGCAACGTGCTGTTTCTCTGATCTCTTTGTCGAGTTTGTCTTCAATTAGAGAAGTAAAACCGCCCTAGTCGTTTCTCTATTATTCAGGTGAACAATCCGATCCCAACCTTGCACTATCAATCGCCTATCTTTCAATCACCTGAGCAGATAATTTGTGTTAGGATCGGCAACAGTTATTTTGGAGAGTAATCAAATGCAAACATTGGCAGGAAAGAAGATTCTACTGGGTATCAGTGGTGGTATTGCGGCCTACAAATGTGCAGACCTCACCCGACGTCTTAAAGAAAGAGGCGCAGAGGTGCAAGTGGTGATGACCAAAGCCGCGAAAGAATTTATTACCCCGCTCACCATGCAGGCGGTCTCTGGCCGACCAGTCTCGGATAGCTTGCTTGATCCCGCCGCCGAAGCCTCAATGGGCCACATAGAGCTGGCGAAGTGGGCCGATTTAATTTTACTTGCGCCTGCCACTGCGGATCTGATTGCTCGCATGGCCGCCGGCATGGGCAACGATCTACTGACCACCTTAGTGTTGGCTACTGACGCCCCTGTTGCGGTCTCTCCAGCGATGAATCAACAGATGTATCGCAACGTCGCAACCCAAGAGAACATCGCCACTTTGAGCCGACGCGGTATGGAAATTTGGGGCCCAGCGGCTGGCGAGCAAGCGTGTGGTGATGTCGGCCCAGGCCGTATGTTAGAGCCGATGCAGTTGGTCGCATTGTGCGAACAATTCTTCCAGCCAAAACCGTTGCAAGACAAATCGATTTTGATCACGGCGGGTCCAACTCGTGAAGCGATTGACCCTGTGCGCTACATTACCAACCACAGCTCAGGCAAAATGGGTTACGCGCTGGCACAAGCCGCGATGCAGTTGGGTGCGAATGTGACACTTATCAGCGGCCCGGTTTCTCTGCCAACCCCTGTCAATGTCAACCGCATCAACGTCGACAGTGCCCAAGAAATGTATGACGCCGTGATGGCTCAGGCCTCTGATCACGATATCTTCATCAGTTGCGCGGCCGTGGCAGATTACCGCCCAGCCACGATTGCTGAGCAAAAGCTGAAGAAAACCGATGACAGCGACGAGATGACCATCACTATGGTGAAGAATCCCGATATCGTCGCGTCTGTCTCCGCCATGACGGAGAATCGTCCTTTTACGGTCGGCTTTGCGGCAGAAACCAACGACGTTGAAGTGTACGCTCGCCGTAAACTGGAAAAGAAAAAGCTCGATCTGCTCTGCGCGAACGACGTGTCCGTTGAAGGGCAAGGCTTCAACAGCAGCGACAATGCGATTACGCTTTACTGGTCACAGGGAGAGAAAGCCCTGCCACTCAACAGCAAAGCGGCATTAAGTATGGAGATCTTGAAACAGATCCAAACCCTGATGGGTCACTAATCGACATATCGCCCTCCGTTATTGATCAGGTTATTCGTACAGCTTTTTGCTAAACGATCTCACAAAACCTGATCGATACCTGATGTCTTGAACTGGGCATGCTGATATAATCGCAGACGAAAAAACGTCTATTCAAAAGGAAGTTAATCAATGGCAGGCAGTAAAAAATCAAACCGCCGTGAAGAGATCCTCCAAGCTCTTGCTCATATGTTGGAGTCTGCGGAAGGGGCATCGCGTATTACCACCGCGAAATTGGCACAACAGGTGGGCGTATCAGAAGCGGCACTTTATCGCCATTTTCCAAGCAAAGCGCGTATGTTTGAAGGTTTGATTGAGTTTATTGAAGAAGCCTTGATGTCGCGTATCAACCGTATCTTAGATGAAGAGAAAGACACGCTAGAACGTATTCGTTTAGTACTGCAACTGCTGCTCGCCTTTGCGGAACGCAACCCAGGGTTAACGCGTATTATGTCTGGCCATGCACTGATGTTTGAAAATGAACGACTGCGCGATCGCATCAACCAACTGTTTGAACGCATCGAAACTCAACTGCGCCAGATTCTACGTGAGCGCAAATTGCGTGAAGGGAAATCCTTCCCTGTCGAAGAGAAAATCCTCGCCGCTCAGTTACTGGGCCAAGTGGAAGGCAGTTTGAATCGCTTCGTTCGCTCCGACTTTAAATACCAACCAACTGAAAATTTTGAAGAATACTGGGCATTGCTCAGTGCACAGATTAAGTAATTTATGGCAACTGCAACAAAACCTGCGTTTTCAATTTCGCTGCTTCACCCTAAATACTGGCCAGTTTGGCTGGGCTTTGGCCTACTTGCTGTCATCGTCACCATCCTGCCGTACAAATTACAGCTTTGGCTGGGTCGTAGCCTTGGGCAATTTTCCATGCGCTTCGCCAAAAGCCGTGTGCATGTCGCTCATCGTAACTTGGAGTTGGCCTTTCCAGAAATGGGTCAGCAAGAGCGCGAGGCCATTGTGGTTGAAAACTTCAAAAACACTGGCTTAGCGCTATTTGAAACGGGCATCGCATGGTTCTGGCCAGATTGGCGCATCAAGCGTCATGTTGTCTTTGGTGACACCCGTGAACTAATGGAACTGGATGCCAATAAAAAAGGGGTGTTGGTGGTGTGTACGCACTCACTTAACCTTGAGATTACCGCGCGTGCCTTTTCATTGTTTGCGCCCGGTTATGGCGTGTATCGCCCACATGACAACCCCGCTTACGACTTTATCCAAACTTGGGGTCGCACCCGTTGTGGCAACCAAATGGTGGATCGCAAAGACGTTAAAGGCATGCTGAAAATTCTCCGTGGCGGTGGCCGCTTGTGGTACTTACCTGACCATGATTATGGCAACAACCATGCGGTATTTGTCCCCTTCTTTGCCGTACCCGATGCGTGTACAACGGCAGGCACAGGCGTATTAGTCGATGCGAGTAAGTGTGCGGTGATCACCGCTTCTAGCTTCCGCAAAGGCGAAACCTATACGCTGGAAATTGACCCGGATATCAGCGACCAATTCCCACGTAAAGACACTGTTGGCGCGGCAACGGTGATGAACCAAGCGATTGAGAAAGTGATTTTGCGTGGATTAGATCAATGGATGTGGCTGCACAAACGCTTTAAGAGCATGGCTGACCCAAGCCAACCACGCGGCATTCGTTATAAGTAGTTAGGATAGATTCTAGGTTGCTAGGGACTAGGGACTAGAAGCCTAGATAACTAGATAACTAGATAACTAGATAACTAGATAACTAGATAACTAGATTCTAGGATCTGCACTTCCTAGAATCTAGCCTCTGCCTTTTACTTAGATCCCGTATTGGGCGCGATACGCTTTCACCGCATCAAGATGCTCTGCTGCATCGCCTTTCTCTTCCAAGAAAGTGATCAAGTCCGACAGGCTAACGATAGAAATCACCGCACAAGCGAAATCACGTTCAACTTCCTGAATCGCAGACAGCTCACCCTTCCCTTTTTCTTGGCGGTCAATCGCCACCAATACGCCAGCCAGATCGGCGCCATTGGCCTGGATTATTTCCATCGATTCGCGAATCGCTGTGCCCGCGGTGATCACGTCGTCCACCAACATAATGCGCCCTTCTAGCGCCGAGCCAACCAAGTTACCGCCTTCGCCGTGATCTTTGGCTTCTTTACGGTTGAAGCAGTAAGGCGTGTCGATATCGTGGTGATCCGCCAGCGCAACAGCAGTGGTGGTGGCAATCGGAATGCCTTTGTACGCAGGGCCAAAGAGTACGTCGAACTCAATGCCGGAATCGGCTAACGCCGCCGCGTAAAAACGACCAAGGCGCGCCAAATCACGACCTGTATTGAAAAGACCAGCGTTAAAGAAATATGGGCTTTTACGGCCAGATTTCAACGTAAACTCGCCAAACTTAAGGACTTGTTTCTCTAGTGCAAACTCAATAAATTCACGCTGGTATGCTTTCATTACTTTCTCCGTTTATTAGTTTCTAGTGCCTAGTATCTAGTCCCTAGAAAAGATAACTCAAACTATAAGAGTGTTTTCAAAGTAGATAGCTTTACAGCTAGACAGCGAGACTTTTCAGCTCCTGAGCATAGTGCGCTATGTGATGGAGTGAAAAGTTGAAGCTAACAACGCGGTTAAGTTATCTAAGAAGAAAACAAAAAAATAGCCCCCAAATGGGAGCTATCTAAATCAATTGGCTAACGCCGCCTTCTGCGCCGCGACGATCTCGCTAATGCCCTTCTTGGCCGACTCTAGCAGAGTCAGCAATTGTTCATGGCTAAACGGTTCTCCTTCGGCAGTGCCTTGGATTTCGATCATCTTGCCTTCTTCCGTCATCACTACGTTCATGTCGGTATCCGCCGCCGAATCTTCCACGTATTCTAAATCGCACAGAACATCTTCACCCAAAATGCCGACTGAAACCGCAGCCACATGACCTTTCATTGGGTTTGCTTTTAGCTTGCCACTGTCAACAAGGTGCTGGAATGCATCCGCCATCGCCACGCTAGCACCACTGATTGACGCAGTGCGTGTGCCGCCATCGGCTTGGATGACATCACAGTCCACGGTGATCATAAACTCACCCATCGCTTCCAGATCCACCACCGCGCGCAAGCTACGTGCGATCAAGCGTTGAATCTCCATGGTACGACCGCCTTGCTTGCCATTGGCCGCTTCACGACGAGTACGTGAATGAGTTGCGCGTGGCAGCATGCCATATTCCGCCGTAACCCAGCCTTTACCTTGGCCTTTTAGCCAACGAGGCACCGATTCTTCCACGGTCGCATTACACAGCACCTTGGTATTACCAAACTCAACCAGCACGGAGCCTTCCGCATAAGCCGTGTAGTTACGAGTAATTTTAATTGGGCGCACTTGGTCTGCCGCGCGATCATTTGGACGCATGGATGAATACCTTTTCTGGGGATCGATTTGATTGGGGGTGAAGTATAGCGGAAACCACCGCAAGGCACTAGGGAAAGGCTCACGGTTTTTAGCTCACAGTTTTAGCAACAATGCTTCACGCCTAGCCGCAACGCCATTCTGTGCTACTATTGCCAAGCGTTATTTTCAAAGATGATAAAACAGGAAAATTCGATGATTTACAGCATGACCGCATACGCGCGCAAAGAGATCAAAGCCGATTGGGGCAGCGCGGTATGGGAAATCCGCAGTGTTAACCAACGCTACCTAGAAACCTACTTCCGCATGCCAGAGCAGTTCCGCGGTCTAGAACCCGTTCTGCGCGAGCGTTTTCGCCAACGCCTTGCTCGCGGCAAAGTCGAGTGCAGCCTAAGATTTGAAGCCAACCCAGCGGCGCGCAGCGAACTGACGATCAATGAGACCTTAGCGAGCCAAGTGATTGGTGCCGCAAAGCAAATCATGCAGCTCACCGGTGAAGATAGCCGCATCAACCCATTCCAAGTGATGCAGTGGCCTGGTGTAATGGAAACGCCAGAGCAAGATATGGACGCCATTAATCAGCAATTGTTGGCCGCTTTTGATCAAGCACTCAACGAATTTATCGAAGCGCGTGGCCGTGAAGGCGACAACATGAAAGCCTTGATTGAGCAACGCCTAGCAGCCATCACCGCGGAAGTGGTGAAAGTACGTGCCCGCATGCCAGAGATCATTGAGTGGCAGCGTGAGCGTCTGTTCTCGAAATTCGAAGAAGCCAAGGTGGAACTGGATGCTTCTCGCGTGGAGCAAGAGCTGATCATTTTGGCGCAGAAATCAGATGTAGCAGAAGAGCTGGATCGCCTCGATTCTCACGTTAAAGAGACCACCAACATTTTGAAAAAAGGCGGTGCCGTTGGCCGTCGTTTGGATTTCATGATGCAAGAGTTCAACCGTGAATCCAACACGCTCGCGTCAAAATCGATCGCCACTGACATCACCGCTTCAGGTGTTGAGCTTAAAGTGCTGATCGAACAAATGCGCGAGCAGATCCAAAATATTGAATAGATTCTTGGGGGGAGTACCCCGTCCAAGAATGTCTTAAATGCTCTGTATTTCCTGGAAAAAAGCCTTGTAAATACAGGGCTTTTTTTATTTTTCCGGTCCAAATCGGTTTACCGATATTCTCAAATCAACCAATGTGATGTCAGCAACATTACCCCACTGCCAACTTCGCGGCTTGTTGCCACATAAAGTGCGGCATTGGCTCTTTTAGCTGCCAAGTAATACTCATTGGTTGTGAGCCTGTGTGTGATACATAATCCACTTCACCATAATTCACAAACCCCATAGTGCGGCCGTATTCATCTTTGGTTTGTTCACGCACAAATAAAAACAATCGCTTACCAACAAAGAAGAAAAGGGAGTTTTTAGGTTCTTTTTTATGCTCGACCAAGAAAAACAACACTTCTATGCGCATAAAAGTATGGAATGCAAGTTGAGTGCTCATCCATGCGTTTTATTGGACAATTTTTTTTGCTAACCACATTTGACCTGTCTATAACTTCATAGTTTATCGTCATTCGCGTTCTGGTCTGTTTGAGTCCGCCGTGCCATTGTTAAAGGAGGTTCTATCCATGTATCGCATTTCCGAGTTAGCTGAGAAAGTCAGATTGTCACGTTCAACCTTGCTCTACTACGAAAAGCTCGGTTTGCTGCAAGGTGTTCGACAAACCAACGGCTATCGGCTGTATTCGGATAAAGATGTTCAGCAGTTGCACTTGTTGCTGCAACTGCAAGCAGGCGGCTTAACGCTGAAGGAATGTAAGTCCTTTTTGGACAGCAAGGTGCAGCGCTCTGTACTTGAAAAACGCTTGCAGCAGTTGGACGAAGAAATAGTTCAAAAGCAGCAAGCTCGCACATTGCTTGCCGCCTTGCTTGGTGAGGGTTCGCTTCGGCTTTGGCACCAACAGACCGATAAATTAGCGCCAGATGCCCATCTGGATTGGTTAAAGCAGCAAGGCTTTAATGAACAACAAGCCCTACATTTGAAATGGTTATCAAAAGATATGAACGAACACGAACAATACATGGCTGACTTTATGACGGTATTTCAACACTTAGAACGCTGGGGACCGAGCTGTGATGCCGATTCGCTAAAAGCACTTTTCACGCTTCCAACAACACCCCGCAAAATTATTGATATTGGCTGTGGCAAAGGCTTTTCAACCCGTTTATTGGCAAAGCACACCCACGCAAATATTGTGGCGGTGGATAACGAGCAAAGTGCGCTTGATGAACTCGGTGAACGCCTCACGGAGCAGGGATTAGATACCCGCGTAACTCTATGCTGCGCCAGCATGACGAATCTGCCTTTCGCACCTGAAAGCTTTGACTGCATCTGGTCAGAAGGCTCAGCCTACATCATGGGCATCGAAAAAGCGTTAGCCCAATGGCGCAAATTGCTCACTGATAGCGGCGTCATGGTAGTGAGTGACCTCGTCTGGTTAACGAATGACCCAAACCCTGAAGCGATAGCGTTCTGGGCAGGTGAATACCCAGATATGCAAACCATCGAAAAACGCTTAACACAAATACGCCAAGCCGGCTTTGATGTGATTGATCATTTCACTATGAGTGAACAAGCATGGCATGATTACTATCGACCACTCAAAGCGCGGGTTGCGGATGTCAAAGTCAGCATGCCAAATTCAACCGCCATTGCAGATCTCGAGCAAGAAATTGCGACTTATGAACGCGACCTCGGCGAGTTTGGCTATCAGATGTTTGTACTACGCAAAGGCGCATAACGGATCGCCCTGCTTTGAGAAGACATAACAGCGCTTTACGGCTATTTTTCGCCGCGACAAAGTGCTCAAACGCCGCCTCATCCACTTTAAACTGATAGGCTGCGTTCAGCTGAGAAATTAGCGTGATGCCGCGCCGTAACCACTGACACTAGTTCTAGTCGCTTGATTTTGCAGCCAGCAGCACTCAGGCGACCTTGCTATGCGTCAATGGAGAATTGAAAGGCTTGTTTTAACAACGGCTGTGTCTGAACCATTCTAGATACAGGCTCACCATCTAAATAACGTATCGGATCTATGATGATAAATCCCCAAAACTGCAAAAGTCGCTCAATAAATCGTGATTCGATGAGCATACTTAAGTTTCTTTCTGGCGAGAAGTAATCATCCGTCGGAAATGCTAGCAGTAAATCGGGGAAAGCTGTCATCACCTCTTCAACCAGCTGTTCTACACTGCTGTGGCCCTGAATGCGCCACAACATAAACAACCAAAAAGTACGCAAGTCGACATCGTATTCAAAACCGTCCAAATAACCCCAGTTATATTGGCTGATGGCGGCTTCTAACATAGGTTTGAAAAAAGCCTGTATGCCTAGAGCTTGATACTGCTTTTGCGCTGATTTTTTTACATGGTAGCGACCGCTTCGCTGATAAATAATGCCGCTAATTTCGGCAAGCACTCGGGTGTAATGTAAGGCATTAAATTTGTCTTCGTTACTGCCCGCAAACTCGCTGATACTGAGATCACGTTCGAACTGAGCAACGGCAAACTCAGGCAACAACTCACTGGCCTGTTTAACCAACTTAGTCGGTAAATTGCCTTTACTGGTGGCTTTGAATGATCCCTCTTGTGCCATCGCTTCATCAAGAATGAGGGTTAAATAACGCATCACTGGGCTGGCAGAGAGATCGTCTGGCGTGCTGATTGTCACCCACTGCAACTCGTTGAAAGGCGCATAAAGCCAATTGGCCATTTGTGTTGGGCTGAGACCACAAAAATCGGGATTGGGCGTGTTGTTCAGCTGATTCGCTTTATGTTGCATCACCAGATTGAGTTCATCGAGTGTTAAGTCTGGGTTCATGGCAAGCAGTTGCTCGGCATCATCAGACAGCTGACTATGTATTTTTTCTGAACGACTCATACAACAGCGCTTGTATTTTTTGCCACTGCCACAGAAGCAAGGTTCGTTACGTCCGATTTTCATTTTTACACACTCTCTCCAATTGGCCTTACGTGGCAGCGATTGTGCGATCTCTCACCGAGATCACTGTGTACAATAGAACTTCACTCATATCGAGACATCGAGTTACTCATCTTTTTCTGCTGTATAACTATCTACATACGGCCAGTAGTGGTGACCCACACGTATCAGCAACGTGGCAGCCGCCAAAACAAACGCAGCAACAGAGAGCCAAACAATGAGGACCGCATCCAGCTCTTTCATGCCGAGAGTGATGTAACGAGCAATCGCCATCATCGCAATATAGATAGGATAACGGACTGGAATCTTACCATTCACCACAAACTGCTGCACCATCGCCAGCACTTCGAGATAAATGAACATTAATAAGATGTCGGTGAGTAGCACCCGCTTTTCCACAAACACATGAATGAATTCTTGCACCATGGCATAAAGCGTGGCCACCGTAATGGCAACCAACAAGACCGCTTCCAAGATATGAAAGATTTTTAAGAATGGGCGACTGAATGATTTCGGTAGATGTGACGGCACTTGTAACATTCCAAGCAAAACAATGAACTGAGCTGGCAGTGTAACATGCGGTATTAGCCAAACAGAAGAGAGCGTCTGTTTGGGCTCAGCCAAACACGACAAAAGCCGTGGTTTTGGCTGAGTTGGATTGGATGTAAGCGTCGTTACGCCACGTCTTGTTGCTGCTCGGCTTTGCGTTTGTGTTTGCGATATTTGGGATGGGTAATTGGAATCGCAGACAATAGCTTTTTGGTGTAATCGTTTTGTGGATTGGCGTAGATCTCTTTGGCGCAGCCCTCTTCCACCACTTTACCGAAGTACATCACTGCCACTTTGTCGGAGACATGTTTCACTACAGACAGATCGTGCGAAATGAAAATGATCGCCAAGTTCATTTCTTGCTGTAACTGAAGTAACAGATTAAGAATTTGCGCTTGCACAGAGACATCTAACGCAGAAACGGACTCATCACAAATAAGCAATTTAGGCTTTAACGCAATCGCGCGCGCAATACCGATGCGTTGACGCTGGCCGCCGGAGAATTCATGTGGATAACGATTAACGGCTTCTGCGGGCAATCCCACTTTCACCAGTAACTCTTTCACCCAAGTTTTACGCTCCTCCGGAGTGCCAACCTTATGGATGATAAAAGGCTCTTCCAAAATCATACCTATGGTATGACGCTGATTGAGCGACTCCATCGGATCTTGGAAAACAATTTGCATTTCTTTGCGCAGCGGGCGCATCTCTTTGGGAGAAAGCTTGGTGATATCGCGCCCTTCAAAGAAAATTTGCCCTTCCGTTGGTTCATACAGTTTAAGCAGCGTACGCCCTAAGGTGCTTTTGCCACAACCCGACTCGCCAACCAAACCTAAGGTTTCCCCTTGGTTGACCGATAAACTGACGCCATCCACCGCTTTGACGGTATAGCCTTTGCGAAACAAGCCTTTGCCAGAGACAAAATGCTGCTTGAGGTTTTCAATCCTTAATACTTCTTTACTCATCCTGAATTCCTTAGCTCCTCTGACTGACTTCAAACATGCGGCTATCCATCGGCTTAATGTCGATGAGCTGCTTAGGCTCACTGTCCAAGCTTGGCATTAAGCCCATCAACCGTTCAGTGTAGGGGTGCTTAGGATGATCAAACAGTTCAAAAATCTCTGCGTACTCAACAATCCGACCACCGTACATGACCGCGACGTCGTCGCACACTTCCGCCACCACACCCAGATCATGCGTGATGAATATCATCGCCATACCAGTTTCTTGCTGTAACTCGTTCATCAGTTCCAAAATGGAGGCTTGAACGGTCACATCCAACGCAGTAGTTGGCTCATCACAGATCAAGATATCCGGTTTGCACGCCAGTGCCATGGCGATCATCACGCGCTGACGCATCCCGCCAGATAGGTTGTGCGGGTACTCATTGAGGCGCTTCTCTGGCAGTGGAATTTTCACTTTTTTCAGCATCTCAAGGGCGTACTCGTTGCGAGCGCGTTTATCCAAATCAGGGCGGTGTAACTCTAAGACTTCGTTAATCTGGCGACCAACGGTGTGAACTGGATTAAGCGCCGTCATTGGATCTTGAAAAATGATGGAGATTCGATCACCACGCATCGCGTACATCTGCTCAGCAGGCAGCGTCACCAAATCGGTGCCGCGATAGAGAATTTGTCCATTCACAATCTGACCATAAGGCTTGGGCAACAACCCCATGATCGACATGGAAGTGACACTTTTGCCACTGCCAGACTCACCAACCAGTCCCAAAGTGCGTCCTGCACGAACGTCAAAGTTGACGCCGTGCAATACCTTGACTGGGCCATCATCGGTGGTGAAAGAGACCTCAAGGTCTCTGACACTCAGAATCACATCATCCTGCATCGTGCTTCCCTCTTTTGGCCAACTTATCATTTATAGGTGTCATCAATGACCGTCACAGGAGCAAACGCCTTCCCTGCTTTAATGGCTTTTTCGGTTTCTTTCTTCGCGTCTTTATCGATCCAGAATGTCCCTAAACCAATCGCACCACCACTGGTAAATAAGACTTCCGATTTTTTGGTCATCGCCTTTTGTGGGTACTTCAACCAGCGCCAGTAACCCACACGGGTATACGGTACCATGTAGCCTGGAACAATCAGGTTCGCATCGCTAATAATTTGCTGAAGTTGATGGGAATAGCTGTACTTCTTCTCCAAATCAAATTCGTTTTTGTACGCCATGATTAACTTGTCCAGTTCAGGCGTGCTGAAATTGGTGTGGTTATTGGTTTGTGGGCGATTCGCATTGGCCGAATGGAAGTACTCCCAATAAGCTGGCACATCGGAAGTACCCATATCTAAGAACGCCAGTTCATGCTTTTTCTCGAGGATGAATTTAAACGCAGAGGAACCATCCACCAGTTTTAGTTCAAACTCCAATCCTGCTTTCTTCGCTTGCTCTTTCAAATACGCGATACGTGGCGTGTGGTGAGCATAACCATAGGTGATGGCGAAACTGAGACGCTGCCCTTTATCGTTAACCCGCACCCCATCGGCACCAATTTGGTTAAAGCCCGCCGCTTCAAAGTAACGAATGGCTAATTCCGGATCAAACTTAGGCGGAACTGGGTTAGGTAAGTCGTATTTACCATGGCCAGAACCGAGCGCGTGAGGCTTACGTGAGTAGTCACCACGGGTGATCTTATCGATCATGCCATCGTAATCTGTAGCATGCATGATCCCTTTACGCACATTGAGATCATCCAGCAGAGGCGTGGCAACGTTCATCCACAGTCCACCCGCACCTTGTGGGGTTTGGTTGTAACCCCAGAACTTCTCGATGTAGCCTTTTTGGTACGGTTCTGTGTTGGATTTATCGTGCCACAAATCGGGTAGGATTAGGCCAAAAGTATCCAAATCGCCTTTTTCGAAATGCTTCATCGCGATGTCGTTATCGCGGATCACCGTGATACGGATTTTCTCCACATTATAACGGTGTTGATAATACTTGTTGCTATACCCCCACCAATCTTGACCAACGTGTTTGAAGGTGACGCTTTTGCCCTTCTTAATGTCATCAAGGTAATAAGCGTTGGTGGTTGGCTCAGCTTTGAAGTTGTATTTGCGAACAAAGTTATCGTCGATGCCGTCGCCATTTTCATCTTTTGCTGGCTTGGCATAAAAGTGCGCAGGTCGCGGACGAAGCGCGCCTAAGGTATAGAGAAGATCTTCTTGGTTTTTCTCAACTTTGCTCACCGCCGCGAACGTGTGCTGATCAATTTTCTGCACATCGTCAATCACATTGGTGTAGTACTCGTTATACCAAGGTGCTACCAAATCTTTTGAGCGGTAAAACTTGAGCATAAAAACGAAGTCATCAGCCGTTACGGGTTTGCCGTCCGACCATTTGGCATTGGGGTTTAATTTGAAATAAACCGTGCGGTTATCCCCAGCGAAGGCCCATTCATTGGCTAAGGCCGGGATCCACTCCAACGTGTCTGGATGTTGGTCTACCAGCGCAGGTGTCTCATCGAGGAAAAACGAACGCAACCCTGAGTTAGAATCAGGCCCAACACTGCGTAAAGTTTGTGGAAAGCTTTGAATGAAAGTACGGAATGTCCCGCCAAATTTGGCATCTGAAGAAACAAACAACGGCTCATCCCAGTTGGTCTGCCAGTTCACATCCGCAGGTAAAGTGGTGGCGTAAACACCGACACTCATCAGCGATAACGCTGTGGTTAGTAACGTTTTTTTCATCATTATGTCCCTATATTATCCGTTCCAACAGTATTGACCATCTAAACGTAACGGGTGAATTTTTTCGGATCAAAGGCTGCACGAATGGCTTCCCCAATAAAGGTCACCATCACCAACACAGCAACGATAGAGCTCACCACTGAGGCCACAATCCAAGGCGAATCCAAGTTCGATTTCCCTTGCTGTAGCAGTTCACCCCAGCTTGGCGTTGGCGGCATCAATCCTAGTCCTAAGTAATCCAACGCCGTTAATGCCGTAATATTGCCAGCGATGGTAAACGGCGCTAGCGTCACGATCATCACCATGGTATTTGGCAAGATATGCTGGAAGAGAATCCGCGAAGTTGAAGCACCAAGCGCTTTGGCCGCCAGTACATATTCGCGCGCTGACTCTTTATAGGTCATGGTACGCATGTACCACGTCATGCCCATCCAACCAAATAGCACGTTGATGCCAACAAAGAGCGCGAAAGTCGGTTGCACAATCGAGACCAGAATCATGATGACGTACAAAAACGGTACCATCGACCAGATCTCTATCAGTCGCTGGACAAACAGGTCAAATTTGCCGCCCCAATAGCCCATCGCACAGCCCACCGCAGTACCAATTGTATAAGAGATGGCCATCGTCAGCAGTGCGAACCCCATCGCGGTCCGAAAACCGTACACCAGTCGCGCGAGAATATCGCGACCAATCACATCGGTGCCGAGATAGTGTTTTGATTCTGCACTGGGCGCAGTCGGCGGAAAATCGCCCGAGAAGTCCTGCTCGTAGGGGTTCCACGGCACAATCGGCATGATCACGAAGTTGCCTGACTCATCCGCTGCAAACTGTTTTTGCAACTGGCGATAGTTGGCTTCACCCGCAGACTCTTGCCCAAACTCACTGCCACTTCTCACATCACTGATGACGGGAAAGTAATAATGGCCATCGTATTTCACCATCAAGGCTTTGCTGTTGATCAGCAATTCAGCGAACAGCGATAACACCAACATTGCAGAAAGAAGAATGAAAGACCAATAGCCACGCTTGATCGCCTTGAAGCTTCTTATTTTCTTTTGAGTTAACGGACTCACTTTGATCATATTAAGCTCCAAACTTCACACGAGGATCGACCAGCGCAACACAAACATCGGAAATGATATTTCCTAGCAGGAGAAGCACCGCATTAATTGCCACAATACCCATTACAACAGGATAATCACGCTCAATGATCGACTCATAGCCTAATAAACCTATGCCATCGATATTGAAAATAACCTCAATTAAGAACGCACCAGTCATAAAGAAGAGTAAGGAATTACCAAAATGGCTAGCAATAGGAATTAAACTATTTCGTAAAGCGTGTTTGCGTACTGCCGTTTTAAACGGCAAGCCTTTGGCGATTGCGGTACGAATATAATCCGATGACAAGTTCTCCATCAGGTTGTTTTTCATCGTCAACGTCAACGTGGCGAAATCACCAATCAAATAACAGATAAGCGGCAAGACCGCGTGCCACATGACGTCTTTCGCACGCTCAAAAAACGTCTCCAAATCATCGAAATCATCGCCGACAAAGCCCCCCATCGGGAACCATTCTAGGTGGTAGGAAAAGAGTGTGATCAGCAGAACACCCACCACATAACCGGGCAGCGCATAGCCAACAAAAATTAAAATCGACGAGGCGGAATCAAAAACCGAACCATGCCGGAGCGCTTTGTAATAGCCCAGTGGAATAGAAATGAAGTAACTGATAAAAAAGGTCATGCCACCGTAGAAGAGGGAAACCGGAAGACGCTCTGCGATCATGTCTCCCACTGGTTCGTAATAGCGAGTTGACTCGCCAAAATCCAACCTAACCAGCTTGCTTAGCCAATCCAAATACGCCTGTGCAACAGGTTTATCCAAACCATAAAAGGCGTTGAGTTCCGCCATTTGCTCTTCAGAGAGTGCCGAGTTGCCCCCTGCGGTGGTCATCGCCGCAGCGCCGTCACCTTGTGCCTGCATTTTAGACAGCATGCGTTCAACTGGGCCACCAGGAACAAAACGGGTAATAGCAAAGATAAGAATAGTAATTCCTAGGAAAGTAGGAATTACCAGCGCCAGTCGGCGCAGAAAATATGACAGCATATACAACTACTCCATGTCGACTGCCTATAAATTAGAGTTTGTTAATTTAATAAATAATCAAATTCTAACTTATCTAGAGAATTAGGAACTTAATTGAAATAAGTCGGTCGAAATGTTCATCCTGAACAGCTTCAATCTCTGGAATTCAAGCTCAACGCCAGATATTAAGCGCCATATGTATCTTGAAATAACCAAAGCTTCAAGTATTTGTGATGAAAGCATGACAAATTACCAACTACATCTAAATTCTATAAATAAATTTGTAAAAAAACATAAAAAACTGCTCGTTTTCCCATCACAGAATATCAAACTGTAATGAATGGGGCTTTTGCACTACATAAAAATGCAATATTGCACAATAAACAGTCAGCCATTCTAACAGTTAAAAACCGCAAAAACCATGATGAGCCCTTATGATACAAGGGGTATCATAATTTGATACCATCAGACTCATCTTACCAGTTTGCACAAAAATGAAGCATAATACATCATTCAGTTTAAAGCTTCAGACAAATGAAGTTACCCAACATATTTCACTACAATAGATCCACCCTCCAACACATACCATTAGATAATGCGCACAACACAAAATACGGTGTTTTATTGAAACATTTTACAATAAAGTGCACCAAATCACAGATAATCATGCTGCATATACAACTTAATTTAAAATTTTACATATTTTTTACATTTTATTAGCCGCGCATCCCACTGGTTTGACTTGCAAAATTCATCTCATGTATATCTGTCGCGAAACGTTAACGAAACATTAACGTCACATTTGGTCGTCGTTCAGACCAAACATAGGAATTAAGCAACACGGAGCAACACGGATGTATAAAAACACAACAGCCTTATCCGTTGCGATCAGCCTTGCATTGGGTACAGCAGCCATGTCCCCGATAGCTTTCGCAGAAGAGCAGCAAGTCGAGCAACTACAAAAGATGAAAGTCACCGGTTCACGAATCTCAACTACTGAGATGGAAGGACCTTCTCCTGTCACCGTCATTACCAGCAAAGATATTGCGGCGAAAGGATTTAACAGCGCACAAGACATTCTCAACAGCTTGACGCAAAACACGGGTGGTACACTCGCACAAACCAACTCATTCTCGTTCACTCCAGCAGCGCAATCCGTTAACCTTCGTGGCCTAGGCGCTTCACGTACGTTGATTTTGATCGACGGCCGTCGTATGCCGCAGTACCCGCTGGCACAAAACGGCGTTTCAAACTTCCAAGACATTGGCCAAATCCCTGTATCAGCGATTGAGCGTGTGGAAGTGATGACAGACTCAGGTTCGGCCATCTACGGTTCTGATGCGATCGGCGGTGTGGTTAACTTTATCCTCAAGAAAGATTTCGACGGCGTGTCAGTGAAAGCGCGTTATGGCGATGCCACTGAAGGTGGCTACGAAAACGGCCGTCTTGATATCGTTGCGGGTAAAGACATGGAAGATAAGCGTGTTTTGTTTGTTGCGCAGTTAGCGGGCAACGAAATGCTGCAACAAAGCGACAGAAGCTGGGCAGGTGACGATAACTCCGATCGCTCTGCCTTCGGTGCTTACTCTAGCTACGGTGCAAGCTTTGTTGAAAAAGGCACCGGCAACGTTCTAACACCTGCGGTCAATGGCAAAACGTGTCAAGACGTTGTGGGTGAACATGGTATCGATCGCGCCGATGGCAAGTGTGGTTTTAACCGCTCAGCGTATCGTTCATTGAAACCGGAAAACAAACAAGTTGACCTACTACTTCGTGGCGAAATGGATCTTAATGATGATCTAACTGCGATGGCAGAAGCGCGTTTCGGTTACAAATCTACCTCTTCCATTTTCGAACCGAACCCATACGACATTGAAACGGACGCAACACACTTCCGTGGCGAAGGTAAATACACTCGTCGCTTGGTGGAATTTGGCCCACGTGAAAGCAACACGGAAGCGAACGCGTTCGGCTTAACCACAGGTTTAACGGGTTTACTGGCAAATACCTACGATTGGGAAGTGTACGCCAGTTACTCTGAGCAAAAAGTCGAGACCGACAACCCTGCGGTGTTAAACACACTCGATCAAGCGGTTCAAAACGGCGACATCGACCTACTCGATACGATCTCAGCTGCCGACGTTGCCAAATACAGCGGTCGCTCAACCAAAGAAGCATACTCAAAACTCTACTCTATCAACGGCTCACTTGCTGGCGACCTAGTGGAACTGCCTGCAGGTATGTCTGGTTTTGCGGTTTACGGTGAATGGAACCGTACCGATTACAACGAATCTATCGATGCGATCACCAAAGCAGGTGGATTCTCTGGTCTAGGCGGCACTTCTGGTGGTGGTGAGCGTGACCAAATCGGTTTAGGTGTGGAAGTGCTGATCCCAGTACTGGAAGACCTAGAAGTAACGCTAGCGGGTCGTTATGACCACTACTTCGATGATTCAGCGACTGGCGGTGCCTTTACACCGAAAGCGTCGATCGCTTACCGTCCTACCGATACCCTATTGCTACGCGGTAGCTACGGCCTTGGTTTCCGCGCACCAGACCTAAAACGTCTGTTTGGTGAAGAAACCAAAGCGTTTGGCTCAGGCTTCGATCCACAACTTTGTGCTTCTGTAGGCGGTACTGGCCCTAACGACACCATTCCTGAGTGTTCAACACAGTACTTTGATACGGTAAACGGTCCAAACGCCGAGCTTGAAGAAGAAACCAGCACCAACATCAACTTGGGCCTAGCGTGGGAACCTGTTGATGATCTTGGCTTAACGGTTGACTGGTACCACATCAAAATGGAAAACGTGGTGTCTGCCCCTTCTTACCAAGACGTTATCAACGATCCGTCTAAGTACCCAGGTACCCAAGTGGTTCGTAACCCAGATGGCACCATCAAAACCGTTATTTATGGCCCAGTAAACCAAGCGTTTGAAACGCGCTCAGGTATCGACTTGTCATTGGGTTATGCGTACGACACGGCAAACATGGGTTCATTCTCAACCAAGTTCTCTATCACTAAGATCTTGATTGCAGAATCTCAAGAAAGCAGCAGTGAGCCAGTGATCGATGAACGTGACTTCCTACCGGAATACACAGCAACATTGAATCTAGGCTGGGCATACCAAGACGTGAACGTGAACCTATTTGGTAAGTTCCGCGACGAGATGTGTACAAGTTACGCGAACGACTACTACTTCGAAGATTGTGACGCTGCGAAAAAAGCGGGTTACGAAACTAAGATCTCAAGTATGACAACGTGGAACCTAACAACGTCTTACCAATTCAACGAAAGTGGTCGTGTCACTCTAGGCATCATCAACATGTTTGATAAAGAGCCACCAAAAGATCCTCTAAACGACACTTCTCCGTTCTACGCGGACAGTTATGACGATCCAATTGGTCGCCAAGTGTATGTTGAGGCGTCTTACGACTTCTAAATAGCCACGCTTTGTAAACCCTTTTGGCGCGGGAAATGCCCGCGCCCTTTTCGACTGACAAAAACACTGACAAGGATGCAACCATGACGTTAAAGAAATTTGGCGTGAGTGCACTCACCGCAGCGATGCTGAACCTAACAGGCAGCGCGTTAGCCGCAGACGCAGGAAGCGTGATTTCCACTCAGGCAGGCACGAATAAAGCCGCTCAAGCCTCTCAAAACAAAATCGATGGCTACGCGGATAGCACCGACACCATGCTCGCCGAATACAAGGCCATTATGCGCCAAGTAGACAGCATGAAAGTCTACAACGAGCAGATCAATCGCATGGTGCAATCGCAGCAAGGCGAACTGGATTCATTAGATCGCCAAATCGCGCAGATTGACCAAACCGCGATGGAAGTCGTACCACTGACTTTAAAAATGATTGATGCGCTCGACGAAATCGTCACGCTCGATCTGCCATTCCAAACCAAAGAACGCAACAAACGAATCAACGAACTACGCGAGCTGATGGATCGCGCAGACGTCACCACCTCGGAAAAATTCCGCAAAGTGATGGAAGCGTACCAAATCGAAGAAGGCTTCTCTCGTTCTATCGAATCTTACAAAGCCAGCTTAGATCGCAATGGTGAAGTGGTGACTTACGACTTCCTACGCATCGGTCGTACCGCGTTGCTCTACCAATCTCCAGACGGTGTTGAAACCGGTATGTGGAACCAGCAAACCCGCCAATGGGAAGCGCTGCCTGAAAGCTACCGTATTGACGTACAGCAAGGGATTCGTATCGCGAAGAAACAAGCGCCACCGGCTCTGATCAAATTGCCAGTGTTTGCTGGGGAGGAATAATCATGAAAGGATTCAAAACCATCGCAGCCGCACTACTGGCTAGCCTGTTTATGGTCTCAGGCGCGCAAGCGGAAGCACCAAAGTCACTCAACGAACTGCTCAAAAACGTCAAATCGGAAAGTATCGTTGAGTCAAAAGAAAACAAAGCGCGTGAGCAAGAATTTCTTGCCGACCGCAATAAACAAGCAGAGCTGCTCAAGCAGGCGAAAGCCCAACTCAAAGCCGAGACAGCGCTGGGTGAGCAACTGAAAGCCACCTTTGACGACAACGACAAAAAGCTGACCGAACTGACCGAAACATTGCGCCAACGTTCAGGCACTTTGGGCGAAATGTTTGGTGTGGTTCGTCAGTATGCTGGGGAGTTCAAAGGCCTATTCAACGCCTCACAGAACGCAGTTCAGTTCCCACAACGTGATGCTTTGCTCACCAAACTGGCCGAGAGCAAAGAACTGCCTTCCACCGAAGAACTGGAGTCGTTCTGGCACACCGTGCTGCAACAGATCATTGTTTCAGGGGAAACCTCAACCACACCCGCTACCGTGGTTTACGGCGAAGGTAAAGAAGCCGTACGTGACGTCACCTTAGTGGGTGAATTTAACGCCATCGCTGATGGTAAATACGTTACCTACGTACCTCAAACCGGCAAGTTCGAAGAGTTGTCTCGTCAACCTCGTGCCAATATCACACGTCACGTAGCGGAGTTTGAATCCACCTCTTCAAGCTATGAGCCGCTATTTATTGACCCTTCTCGCGGCGTCATTTTGTCGCTACTGGTACAAAGCCCGACCGTAAAAGAGCGCATCGACCAAGGTGGTATCGTGGGTTACGTGATTCTCGCTATGGGTGCATTAGGCGCATTGATTGCCCTATTCTGTTACCTACGCTTACTGGTGATCGGCGGCAAAATGCGTAAGCAAGCCAAATCCGATGCGGTGATTGAAGGCAACCCTCTGGGTGAAGTGATTCAAGCGTATCAAGATCACAAAGGCGACAACTTGGAAGATCTAGAAGCGAAACTGGATGAAATCATTCTACGCAACGCGCCTAAGATCGAGCGATTCATTGTCTCCATTAAACTGTTTGCTTCCGTTGCACCACTACTGGGCCTTTTGGGTACGGTAATGGGGATGATCGGTACCTTCCAAGCGATCACTCTCTTTGGTACTGGCGACCCGAAACTGATGGCTGGCGGTATCTCTGAAGCGCTGGTGACCACCATGCTTGGTCTGGTTGTGGCAATCCCACTGCTGTTCTTCTACACCTTAGTGCACAGTAAAGGCCGTCGTTTAGTGCAAACCCTTGAAGAGCAAAGCGCAGGCTTTATTGCTCGCTACCAGGAAAAACTGCACACAGCCGAACGCTAAGGAGGCGCTATGTGGTGGTTAATTGAAGAGTTAGAGTCCATCAGACGATTCCTTGGCATGGGTGGCGACGTACTGGTCGCGATCTTTGTCCTCAGCTTCATGCTGTGGGTCGTACTGTTGGAACGCTGGTTCTACTTTATTGCCGTCGCTCCTCGTGCCATGAAGCAAGCCGTTGCCACTTGGACTGAGCGCTCGGAACACACCAGCTGGAACGCCAAAATGATCAGGCAGGAGATCATCTCCCGTCAGGATATCGAGAATAAAAAGGGGTTACCGATCGTCAAAGTGTTGATCGCCCTCTGTCCACTGCTTGGCCTTTTAGGCACCGTGGTGGGCATGATTCAAGTATTCGATATTTTGGCCATCGTCGGAACAGGAAGCCCTCGCGCCATGGCGTCAGGGATCTCAAAGGCAACCATTCCAACACTTGCAGGAATGGTGGCATCGCTATCAGGGTTGTTCTTTAGCACCCGACTGGATCACTTAGCGAAAGTCACCACTCGTAAACTGGAAGATAAGTTGAAGCATATTGCCTAATACCAATTACAGAGCGATCGCCTTTTCTCTCTATCGCTCTGGCTGATTTGGTATCAATAAATGGAATTAGAGGTATAGGTCATGAAAAGACGCTATAGCAGTGACAGTAATGATGAAATGGCCATTGATATGACCCCGATGCTCGACATCGTTTTCATCATGTTGATCTTCTTTATTGTAACAACGTCATTTGTAAAAGAAGCGGGTATCGATGTGAATCGCCCTAGTGCCAACTCGGCACAAACCGTCGCCAAAGGTAACATCATGGTCGCGGTTGGCGCGGCGGGCGATGTCTGGATCGATAAGCGACGCGTCGAAGTCGATGCGGTCCGAGCCAACGTTGAACGCCTGCGTGCAGAAAGCCCAGATGGTGCAGTGGTCATCCAAGCGGATGAAGAAGCGAATGCTGGTGTGGTTGTAAAAGTGATGGACCAGATACGCATGGCTGGTGTAGCCAATATCTCCATCGCCGCGACCAACAAGGATTAAGCTTATGCGTTATCTGGCCTCAATTGCACTGGCGCTCGTTGTCTCCCTCGGATTGTTCTGGGGGATGGACAAGCTGGTAAATAAAGAGCGCCACGAACTGGCATCGAACGATGATCTGCGCATGGTGGATTTCATTCGAGTCAAACCCGAAGAAAAAGTACAGGAGAAAAAACGCGAGCTACCCAAACCGCCACCACCGAAACGTCCACCACCACCGCCGGAGATGAAGATCACCTCCACAGTAAAACCGGTGATGGAACAGATCCCAATGGACATGCCTAAGCTGGATCTGCCCGTCAACATTACTGGTGGTTCCGTTCTTGGTCATTATTCCCAAGGTGGCGGGGCGCAAGTCGCCGGCACTGGTGGGCCGATGCCATTGGCGACTTTCCAGCCGCAAATGCCGCGTAAAGCCGCCAAGGCGGGATTGGAAAAAGGCTTGGTTGTTCTCGAGTTCACCGTCAACGAGCGTGGCGGGGTGGAAGACATCAAAGTTCTCAAAGAGGAACCTCGCCGCATGGATTTGGGTAAAGAAGCACGGAAAACCGTGTCTAAGTGGACCTTTAAACCCAAGATGGTCGATGGCAAACCTGTCAGCTCTCGCATGGCTCAGGAAATTGAGTTCTCGGTAAACTAAGGAGTCAAACATGATGAAATCATTCAAAAATGTCCTGGCTTCCCTCACCTTGATTGCTGGTGTGATACTCACACCAGCGCAAGCGAAAGAAGCTCCGGAACTGTCTGACCGTACCTTCCGTACTGTGAATAAGGTGCAGGAACTGATCGCAACAGAGAAATACTCTGCGGCATTGGAAAAGCTCTCTGACGCGCTGGAAGGCACCACCAAAAAATATGATCGCGCGGTACTGCTGCAACAAACGGGCTTTTTGTATTCCCTCAAAGAAGATTACAAAAATGCGGCAAAATACTTCGCAGAGTCGTTAAAACTGGAGGCTTTGCCTGTTCCTGTGGCTCAGCAAGTGCGTTATAGCTTGGCCCAATTGTACCTTTCTGAAGAAAAGTACAAACAGTCGGTAGAGACGATGAAAACCTGGTTTGAAATCGCCAAAACCACCGATGAAAAGCCTCAAGCCCATGCGTACATCACCCTAGCCAGTGCCTACGTTCAGATGGATGATTACAAAAACGCGATTGCGCCTACCAAGCAAGCCATCGCAATGAGTAAGAATCCAAGTGAATCCTGGTATCTGCTGTTGATGGCATCGCACTACGAGCTCAAGCAATTGAAAGAGGTGGTGGGCGTTTTACAAATACTCACCACAAAATACCCAGAGAAAAAACGGTATTGGATGCAGTTGTCGGGAACCTATATGGAACTCAACCAAGAGCGCAATGCCCTTTCCGCACTCGAAATGGCTTACAAAATGGGGCTACTCGATGAAGAGAAAGAGTTTCTTCGCTTGGTGAATTTCTTAGCGTACCAAAACATTCCATACCGAGCGGCGAAAACGCTGCAAACAGAGCTGGATAACGGCAATATCACGCGAAATCAGGACAATTTAGAGCGTTTAGCCAGTTTTTGGCAACAAGCAAAAGAACTGGATAAAGCGATCGACACTTATCAACAAGCGTATGCTTTGGCCCCTAGTGCCAAAAGCCAAATTCGCATCGCGCGTTTGATGCTTCAAGATAAGCAGTTTGATAAAGCCACTGAGTTTACTGGCACGCCAGCGGCCGATGCCAAATTAGATCAAAAAGCAGAGTTGGAATACGTTCGTGGCCTTGCTTACTTTGAACTGAAAGATTCTCAGCGTGCGTTACGCTCAATGCAAAGTGCTGCTCAGTCAGAAAAAATGCGCCAAGTGGTTAGCCCTTGGATCACATATCTGGCGGGTCAAGGATAACCAAACGTCTGAATTGTTAGTAATTCTGGCATCTGGTTAAGTGTGAGTCAGTCGCACGTGTCTGGGGAAGCTTGTCTTCCCCTTTTTTCGTCTACACCACTGGCAAATCGCGTTCATTTTGGAGACAACTTCAACTGGCAACCACCCTCAGTTCGTGATACTCTTCGCCTCCATTTTTCTGGCCGAAAAGTCATCAACTGGTGAACTTTCGCTGGTCAGTGCTATCTTTTAGTAGCAGATATTCCCTATCCGCTCTCAATCCAAACCAAACGTGGACTAAAACAGATGGGCAAAGGTACTCTTTACATCGTCTCTGCTCCAAGCGGTGCAGGCAAATCCAGCTTAATCTCCGCGATGCTGGAGAAAAACCCGACTTACGCAATGAAAGTGTCGGTCTCTCACACCACACGTGGCATGCGCCCAGGTGAACAAGATGGCGTGCACTACCACTTTGTCGAGAAAGAGCATTTTGAAGATCTGATTACCAAAGGTGAGTTTCTGGAATACGCAGAAGTGTTTGGTAACTACTACGGCACCTCACGTGTTTGGATTGAAAACACCCTAGATAAAGGCATTGATGTTTTTCTCGATATCGATTGGCAAGGCGCTCGTCAAATTCGTGAGCAAATGCCACACGCCAAGAGCATCTTTATCTTACCACCATCTAATGGTGAACTTGAGCGTCGTCTTAATACGCGCGGTCAAGACAGCGAAGCGGTGATCGCCAAGCGCATGGCAGAAGCGAAATCCGAAATCTCGCACTACAACGAATACGATTACGTGATCATCAATGATGATTTCGATACTGCTTTAATGGACTTTAAGGCCATTATCCGAGCAGAAAGATTGAAGCAAGACAAACAAGCTGCTAAATATAGCGGTATGCTTGACGCGCTTTTAGCGGAATAAGACCCCAGAAAGCATTCTGTGGCACTAATAATACAACTCAAGGTACCTCAAGCTAGACACTGAGAACTGAGAGCCTGTATACTTTCTCGTCATTCAAAAAAATTTAGTTAACTAATTTGGAGTTCTCATGGCACGCGTAACTGTTCAAGACGCTGTTGAAAAAGTTGGCAACCGTTTCGACTTGGTTCTGATTGCGGCTCGCCGCGCTCGTCAAATGCAAACTGGCGGCAAAGATTCATTAGTGCCGGAAGAGAATGATAAGCCAACTGTTATCGCACTTCGCGAAATTGAAGAAGGCCTTATCACTAAAGATGTACTTGATGCACGTGAGCGTCAAGAGCAACAAGAACAAGAAGCAGCTGAGTTAGCGGCCGTTAGCAGCATCGCTCGCAACCGTTAATACGCCTTAAAACACAACATCCCGGGCCCATAATTTGTATCTATTCGATAGCCTCAAAGACGTTGCCCAAGAATACCTTACAGAGCCTCAACTTGAGGCTCTGCGTCAATCTTATGTGGTAGCGCGAGATGCCCACGAAGGGCAAACCCGCTCAAGCGGCGAACCGTATATCATCCACCCAGTCGCAGTAGCGCGCATTCTGGCCGACATGCGCTTGGATGTTGAAACTCTACAAGCAGCTTTACTCCATGATGTCATTGAAGATTGTGACGTCAGCAAAGAAGATCTCGAAGCACAATTTGGCCACACGGTGGCAGAGTTAGTCGATGGGGTTTCCAAGCTAGATAAACTCAAGTTTCGCGATCGCAAAGAAGCACAAGCGGAAAACTTCCGCAAAATGGTGCTGGCGATGGTGCAAGATATTCGCGTTATCCTGATCAAATTGGCCGACCGTACTCATAACATGCGTACCTTGGGCGCACTTCGCCCAGACAAAAAACGCCGAATTGCCCGCGAAACACTCGAAATCTATTCACCTTTGGCTCATCGCCTTGGTATCCACAATATTAAAACCGAATTGGAAGAGCTCGGCTTTGAAGCCCTCTACCCCAATCGCTACCGCGTGTTAAAAGAAGTCGTTCGATCTGCACGTGGTAACCGCAAAGAGATGATCCAACGTATCCACAGTGAAATTGAAGGCCGCTTGCAAGAAGTGGGTTTGAAAGCTCGCGTAGTCGGTCGTGAAAAGAATCTTTTTTCCATCTACAACAAGATGAAAACCAAAGAGCAACGTTTTCACACCATCATGGATATTTACGCGTTTCGTGTCGTGGTCGATACCGCCGACACCTGCTATCGCGTACTCGGCCAGGTACACAGCTTATACAAGCCTCGCCCTGGTCGTATGAAAGATTACATAGCGGTCCCTAAAGCCAACGGCTACCAATCGCTGCATACCTCGATGGTCGGCCCTCATGGCGTTCCGGTCGAAGTGCAAATCCGCACCGAAGACATGGACCAAATGGCGGACAAAGGGGTCGCGGCACATTGGTCTTATAAGGGTAATGGCGAACGCACTGGCACCACAGCGCAAGTGAAGGCGCAGCGCTGGATGCAAAGTTTGCTGGAACTTCAGCAGAGCGCAGGTAACTCCTTCGAATTCATCGAGAACGTTAAGTCGGATCTCTTCCCGGATGAGATTTACGTCTTCACACCGAAAGGCCGCATTGTTGAACTGCCTGTCGGGGCGACGGCGGTGGATTTTGCCTATGCCGTGCATACCGATGTCGGTAATACCTGTGTTGGTGCACGTGTCGATCGCAATCCATACCCGCTGAGCAAAGCGCTGAAAAATGGTCAAACTATTGAAATCATCAGTGCCCCAGGCGCCCGTCCTAACGCAGCTTGGCTCAACTATGTGGTGACTTCTCGTGCACGTACTAAGATTCGCCAAGTGCTGAAAACCATGCGTCGTGAAGAGTCGATTACCCTCGGTCGCCGCTTGTTGAATCATGCGCTCGGTGAGCACTCACTTGCCGACATCAGCCCAGAAAATCTCAACCATGTCTTGAGCGATCTCAAAATCCAATCTTTGGATGATCTGCTTGCAGCCATCGGTTTGGGTGAGCGTATGAGCATCGTGATTGCGCGTCGTTTATTAGGCGATGCAGACGAGCTCACGGAACTGCGTTCAAACGACAGCAAAACCAAGAAGAAGCTGCCAATTCGTGGCTCAGAAGGGTTACTGCTCACGTTTGCCAACTGTTGTCATCCGATCCCAGATGATCACATCATTGCCCATGTGTCACCGGGCAGAGGCTTGGTGGTTCACCGTGAGACCTGTCCAAACGTACGTGGCTACCAACGCGAACCCGATAAGTACATGGCGGTGGCATGGTCAGACGATTACGATCAAGAGTTCATCGCGGAACTTAAAGTCGACATGCTCAACCATCAAGGTGCTTTGGCAGAGCTGACTAACGTGATTTCCAAAACGGGTTCAAACATCCATGGCCTGTCGACTGAAGAGCGTGATGGCCGTTTGTATACCGTAACGGTGCTACTGACCACCAAAGATCGTGTGCATCTTGCAGGCATCATGAAGAAGATTCGCGTCATGCCATCTTGTTCACGCGTGCGTCGTCGCAAGAACTGATCACCGCATTCGATCGCTTTTCATCGCCCTTGAAATCAAGGTTTCAAGGGCTTTTTATTTTTATCAGAAAGCCAAATTCAAAATGTTATGAATGAAGAACGTTATCAGAGAATCCAACAAGTTTTAAAAGCACGTCAAACCGATCTCACCTTGTGCCTTGAAGAAGTGCATAAACCCAATAATGTGTCAGCGATGATCCGCACTGCCGATGCCACGGGATTGCACAAAGTGCATGCCGTGTGGCCCACCGAGCGAATGAAGACCTTGAAGAACACCTCTGCTGGTGCAAGAAACTGGGTGGAAGTGGATACGCATGACTCCATCGCAGACGCCGTGAGCGCCTTAAAAGCACAAGGCATGCAAGTGTTGGTGACCAACCTCTCTGATAGCGCCGTCGATTTTCGCCAAATCGATTACACCCAACCGACCGCGATCATTTTGGGCAGCGAAAAGATTGGCGTTTCGGAGCAAGCCAAAGCGCTGGCCGATCAAGACATCATTATTCCTATGGTGGGCATGGTGCAATCTCTCAACGTTTCGGTCGCGTGCGCGGTGATTCTGTATGAAGCGCAGCGCCAACGTGAAGCCGCGGGTATGTACCAAAACGACGAAAGCTCGATTGATGCCGAAACCATCAACCGCATTTTGTTTGAACGCGGCCACCCGGTGCTGGCCAAGGTCGCCAAGCGCAAAGGACTTGCTTACCCACCACTGGATGATGCCGGACAAATTGTTGCGGATCCTGACTGGTGGGCAGACATGCAAAAGAAATAGTCGTTTTCTAGTTTTCTAGAGCCTATTTTTCCTGTACAAAAACACAGCTTAATGGTTAACATAACGCTATGTTTATCATTGTCTTGAGGCCAATATGTCTGCCCAACTGTTATCTGCTGTCCCCCTCACGTCCCTCAGCGGCGTCGGTGCTAAGGTGGCTGAAAAGCTGGAGAAAATTGGCCTAAGCAGCGTGCAAGATCTGCTGTTTCACTTGCCACTTCGTTACGAAGACCGTACCCGCATCTACCCGATAGCCAAATTGCATGCTGGATTGTGGGCCGCTGTGCAGGGTAATGTGATGCAAGTGGATACCTTGTTTGGTAAACGCAAGATGTTAACGGTAAAACTCAGCGACGGGAATGGCACCATCACGCTGCGTTTTTTCAACTTTACCGCGGCAATGAAAAACAATTTTGCCGAAGGTAAGTTAGTACACGCTTACGGCGAAATTAAGCGCGGCAATATGGGGCTGGAGATCGTTCACCCAGACTACAAGTTTTTCGCCCCAACGCAGAAGCCCGATGTGGAACAGAGCTTAACGCCTGTTTATCCTACCACCGATGGCTTAAGGCAAATCACGCTGCGTAACCTCACAGACCAAGCCCTCGCCCTGCTCGATAAAGCCGCGGTTCAAGAGTTACTGCCTGCCGGGTTGTATGACCAACAACTGACCATGGGACAAGCGCTGCACATTATCCATCGTCCTTCGCCGGAGATGAATCTGGAACTGTTCGATGAAGGAAAGCACCCAGCCCAAATCCGCTTAATTATGGAAGAGTTGTTGGCTCAGAACTTATCCATGCTCGCCGTGCGCAGCAAAGGTCAGCAAGATGTCGCGTTGCCACTGCCCCCTGTCCACCAGCTTAAACAACAGCTGTTAGCCCAGCTGCCTTTTTCACCGACCAATGCCCAAGCGCGGGTGGTGCAAGAGATTGAAGAAGATTTGCAAAAAGCGCATCCGATGATGCGTTTGGTGCAAGGGGATGTCGGTTCGGGCAAAACCTTAGTGGCGGCATTGGCGGCGGTACGCGCTATCGAACATGGCTACCAAGTGGCGCTGATGGCGCCCACCGAACTGCTGGCCGAGCAGCACGCGATCAACTTCGCTAATTGGTTTGAAAAAATGGGCATCCCCGTTGGCTGGCTAGCAGGCAAGCTCAAAGGCAAGACCAAAGAAGCCGAGTTAGCCCGCATTGCCAGTGGCGAAGCGAAAATGGTGGTTGGGACGCATGCGCTGTTCCAAGAACACGTGGTGTTTGACCATCTTGCGCTTGTGATCATTGATGAACAACATCGCTTTGGCGTACATCAACGCTTGGAGCTGCGTGAAAAAGGCGCCAAACAAGGTGCTTACCCACACCAACTGATCATGACCGCCACTCCGATCCCTCGCACATTGGCCATGACCGCCTATGCCGATTTGGAAACGTCAGTAATCGACGAGTTACCGCCGGGGCGAACCCCGATCCAAACCGTCGCGATTCCCGATACCAAACGCGAGGACATTGTCGAGCGCATTCGTCATGCCTGCCTCAATGAGGGCAAGCAGGCGTATTGGGTCTGTACCTTGATTGATGAATCGGAAGTATTGGAAGCCCAAGCGGCTGCCGACACTGCCGAAGAGCTGCAACGTAAATTGCCTGATGTGCGCATTGGTTTGGTGCATGGCCGAATGAAACCGGCTGAAAAACAAGCGGTAATGCAAGCGTTCAAAAACAATGAATTACATCTTTTGGTCGCCACCACAGTGATCGAAGTCGGTGTCGATGTGCCCAACGCCAGCTTGATGATCATCGAAAACCCTGAGCGCTTGGGTCTCGCACAATTGCATCAGTTGCGCGGTCGCGTCGGTCGAGGCTCAGTTGCAAGCCACTGCGTATTGCTCTATCACGCTCCGCTGTCCAAAACAGCGCAAAAGCGCCTCTCGGTGCTGCGCGAAAGTAACGATGGTTTCGTCATTGCCCAACGCGATCTTGAAATCCGCGGGCCGGGTGAGCTGCTCGGCACCAAACAAACCGGATTGGCGGATTTCAAAATTGCCGATCTCGTCCGCGATCAGCGCCTGATCCCCGAAGTTCAGCGCGCCGCACGCTACATTCACCACAATTACCCACAAAATGCCGCCGCGATTATTGAACGCTGGTTGGGCGAACGTGATATTTATTCTAAGGCGTGATCCACGCCTTTCATTGACCATTCTCTCTTCGCTCCCTGTCGAATCAATCATCCTGTTTAGTCAACATAAAATAGCAAACGATTGCTTTTTAGAATAATCGCCCTATAATGCCGCACAAATTGTGAGGATGACTTTTCTCACCTTTCCAACCAGAGCGGATTTCTGAGTAACAGCAATCACAGATGATGACATCCGTTCACCTTGGCCTCCCATTCAGCGAGCGCTAAGTCTGCGTACAACAATTAGGAAAATACCATGACAACGCCGAACCCGACGCGTAAAACGGACCTGATCTATCCACTCAATGATCGTCCACCTTTGCCGCAAACTTTGTTTGCTGCCCTGCAGCACTTGCTGGCGATGTTTGTCGCTGTGATCACCCCATCTTTGATTATTTGCCAAGCACTTGGCGTGTCTGCCGAGCAAACCAACACCATCATCAGCATGTCGCTGTTTGCTTCGGGCATTTCTTCCTTTATTCAAATCCGTACTTTTGGTCCGATTGGTTCTGGGCTTCTGTCCGTACAAGGCACCAGTTTTAACTTCTTAGGTCCGATTATCGGTGCTGGTTTGGCGCTGAAGGCTGGCGGCGCCAGCGTTGAGAGCATGATGGCGGCGATTTTTGGCACCATTTTAGTTGCCTCGTTTGCAGAGATTCTCCTTTCGCGCGTGTTGGAATACGCGCGTCGCATCATTACTCCATTGGTTTCTGGCATCGTTGTGACCTTAATTGGTTTGACCCTGATTCAAGTCGGTTTGGTATCGATGGGCGGCGGCTACGCAGCACTGGGCGATGGCACCTTTGGCAGCCTCGATAAGTTGGCGCTGGCGGGAACCGTACTGGGCCTGATTGTGTTACTCAATCGCGCCAAGAACCCTTACGTACGCGTGGCGTCGATTGTGATTGCCATGTTGGTGGGCTATGTCATGGCCTACTTCATGGGCATGGTAGATACTCGCCAAGCCAGCAGCAGTAGCGCACTGGTTGCCTTGCCAATCCCGATGCAGTTTGGTCTGAGTTTCGACTGGTCGCTGTTTATTCCACTGGTCCTGATTTTCCTCATCACCGCGCTGGAAGCGATTGGTGATATTACCGCCACCTCGGAAGTGTCTGGCGAACCAGTCAAAGGCCCGGTGTACATGAAACGCATTAAAGGCGGCGTATTGGCCGACGGTCTTAACTCGGCAATCGCGGCCGTGTTCAATAGTTTTCCGAACTCCACTTTCAGCCAAAACAACGGCGTGATCTTGCTAACGGGTGTGGCAAGCCGCTACGTCGGTTACTTCATCGCCGGCATGTTGGTATTGCTTGGGCTGTTCCCTGGCGTGGCTAGTTTTGTTCAGTTGATTCCGGAACCGGTTTTAGGCGGTGCAACCATCGTAATGTTCGGCACCATCGCTGCTGCAGGTGTGCGCATCATTTCTCGTGTTGACCTCGATCGCCGTGCCATTCTCATCATGGCACTGTCGTTCTCGATGGGTTTAGGCATTGCGCAGAAACCGGAGATTTTGCAGTTTATGCCTGAATTCATTAAGAGCATTTTTTCTTCCGGCGTTGCTGCTGGCGGTATTACCGCAATTGTGCTCAACCTTCTTCTGCCTGAAAAGCTTCAGGACGAAGAAGAGGAAAAAGCGCACGAGCCTGCAATGGCAAAGCGTTAATCTGCACAAAGAAAAAGGGTTGCCGACGGAGGCAACCCTTTTTTAACCCAACTAACCCTTCCAAAATACGGTTACAACTAACGTTCGCCAGTCGGAAAGCTCAGCTGTACTTTGAGCCCACCTTCACTGCGGTTGTTCACCACCACCGAGCCGTGATGCTGGCTGACAATACGTTTGACAATAGCCAGCCCTAAGCCGGTTCCTTCGCTACCTCTAGCCGTATCGCCACGGGTAAAAGGTTCAAACAGCTTCGCCACTTGCGATTTTTCAATCCCTGGGCCGTTATCTTCCACACACACCCACACCAACTTGCGATCAGCCGTCATCCCCGTGCTGATTTTCACCCATCCATTACCATAACGCAGCGCATTGACCACTAAGTTGCTCACAGCACGCTTAATCGCAATCGGGCTGCCAAAAGCGGGGCGAATCGAAGGCTGGAAGGCGGTCTCAATCTGCACTTCATAGCCCCCTTCTGAGCTCGCTATATCCCCAGAAATCCCGTTGATATCGACCTCGGTGAAACTTTGGGTATTCACCGGTTTGAGATAGTCCATAAATTGGCTGATGATTTCATTGCACTCTTCAGTATCACTGATGATCCCTTCCGCTAAGTAGCTGTCTTCTGGCGACATCATCTCAGTGGCAAGGCGAATTCGTGTTAACGGCGTTCTTAAATCGTGGCTAATGCCCGCCATCAACAACGCACGGTCAGCTTCCAACTCTTGAATGCCGCGAGACATCTGATTGAATGCTCGCGTCACCGCACGGATCTCTGTGGCCCCTTTTTCTGGCAACGGCGGTGGGATCTCCCCTCGCCCCACCTCCTTGGCCGCTTTCTCCAGCGCGATCAAAGGGCGATTTTGCAAACGGATAAACAGCCAACCACCAGCGACGATCAGCAGCGCCACAATCAAACTATTGCGAAACAGTGGAGCGAAATCTTCTTCTTGCAGTTCAGAGAGCGGAATGCGGATCAGTGAGCCTGGAAGCTCGTCAATTTTCATCCACAAAATGTAGCTTTCACTGCCCAACAGCAGACGCACTTCGGTTGGCGAACCAAGCTCATGAGTCATCTCTTCACTCATCAGATCGATGGTCATTGCATGGTCAAACTCTTTGGCTTGCTCACTGTCGGCCGCGTGCACCGTCACGCCAAGTTGCTCCAGAACCTGCCGACGCAACGGCGCATCCGCCATCAGCGCACTATCATCATCGAGCACCAAATTCAGCTCATGGGCGAGGATTTTGTTGAACTGCTGCAAACTCGGCAATAGCGCGTAGTTGAACACCGCGTAATAGGAGAACACCTGACTGGCGAGCAGCAACGTAATGAAGATAAAGATCGATTGGGTAAAGGAACTACGAAAACGCATCAAAGACCTCGGCAGCTAGGTAGAGTACGAAGGTAGAATAAACAACAATCCCTGGTCAAAGCCAGGGATTGGAGAAGAATCATCATGTCAGATTAAGCTGGTTTGCCATCAGGAACAAACACATAACCTAAGCCCCATACAGTTTGGATGTAGCGAGGTTTGCTTGGGTCCTCTTCCAACATGCGACGCAGGCGAGAAATTTGCACGTCAATGGAACGTTCCATCGCGGAGTATTCACGTCCACGCGCCATGTTCATCAACTTGTCGCGCGACATCGGTTCACGCGCATTGGTCACTAGCGATTTCAGTACCGCAAATTCACCCGAGGTGAGTGGCATCGGCTCATCACCGCGGAACATTTCACGCGTGCCCAAGTTCAAACGAAACTCACCAAACTCGACAATTTTCTCTTCCGCACTTGGCGCACCAGGCAGCTCGATCGTTTGACGACGCAACACCGCTTTAATACGCGCAAGTAACTCACGTGGGTTGAACGGTTTTGGCAGGTAGTCATCCGCGCCCACTTCTAAACCAACGATGCGGTCAACTTCATCGCCTTTGGCCGTTAGCATCAGGATAGGCAACATGTTGTTGGCATTACGCAGACGACGACAGATCGAAAGACCATCTTCACCAGGAAGCATTAAATCCAGTACCATTAAGTGGAAGTTTTCACGGGTCAATAGGCGATCCATCTGCTCTCCATTGGCGACACTGCGCACTTGGAAACCTTGCTCTGATAGATAACGCTCCAACAACGCACGCAAGCGAGCATCATCATCAACCACTAAAATTTTAAAATTCTCTTGCATGTGTCCGTCCACCTATTTCATAAGCTTCCACCAAATTTGGTTCGGTAAAATGTAACACCAATCATCCGAATGTGGCGCAAAGAATTGTTAATCTTTATTACTTTTTAGCGGATGCACTACCCACTTGCAACGTCATACGTCACTAATCGTTAAGATAAAACAAACCCGCACAAGGCGGGTTTTCGTTTTTTTGTTTTCTAAATGTCATTGCTAGCCTACTCGTTCCACCGCGCAACCTCGAGCAGGCGCTGTGTACCCAGTTAACACACGAGCGGCGGCAACGGCACTTTCTGGCCGTGGGGAATGCGAGCATAAATAATGCTTCACATGTGGGTATTGCAGTAAGTCGTAAGGACTTCGTAACGCAAGGACGATGAGGTTAGGGAAATCCTGACTGAGCTGCTGTACCTTGGCTTGCGCTTCAACTTGCTCAAAGTCCTCTCCGGGCAATGGGTGATTCTCGGTCACTACAATGAGGTAACCATCACGACATGCATCCAATTGCTCTTCTTGGATCAATTGCCAATTGGCGTTTTGTTCCGTTAAAGCCTGACACAGCGCGCTGAACGCGGGCAATGCTTGGTTGGGGCCAATACCACGCGGATTCATTAAGTTGTGGTAACTTGTCGCTGGTGTGGCATTGAGCAAATAGAGTTTCTGACCGCTAAGCTCAAGACCACCGCGAACCCAAGTCACTGCGCCCTGAGATACGTCTGCTGCGACTTGTTGGTTCTCGGTAAGAGAAAGATCTTGGTACAACGCCATCGGTACCAGTTTCTCCAGTTTTAGGCGTACGACTTTCTCCAAGGCTTGATCGATCACTGATTCCGCCAAATCCCCCAGCTCAACGGCATCGATCACACCATGGATCATCGCCAGTTGTTTGTCTAAATAGGCATCAGAGTGGTCATAATGTTCCTCAGAAAGCATAATCATGGTGATGCCCGCCTGCATGGCTTTGACGGCTGCATCGACAGGCGCGTAATGATTGACAATAGCCCCCATATTCATGCTGTCGGAAATAATCACCCCTTCAAATCCCATATCTTGGCGCAGTACTTGTTGCAATATCGTCGCTGAGAGTGTTGCAGGGGCATGAGCGTCCAACTGTGGGTAGAGAATATGGCTGGTCATGACCAGATCAACGCCCGCATCCACGGCGGCTTGGAAAGGTGCTAAGTCGTTAAGTTTCAGATCGTCGTAGGATTTATCAACGCGTGGAATATCGCGGTGAGTGTCGCCATGGGTATCACCGTGGCCTGGGAAATGTTTTGCACACGCGGTGATCCCTCCAGTATGCAGACCACGAACTGCTGCTGCTGAGTGAAGTGCGACTTTCTCTGGCTGATCACCAAACGAACGAGTATCGATGATCGGCGAAGCTGGGTTTAAGTTCACATCGCAGCATGGGCCAAGAATGCAGTTAAAACCGGCACTGCGCATCTCTTCGGCAAACACTTGATACATACGTTCCGTGCCCACGGCTTGGTCCGCCACGCCTAGCGCCAAATTGCCGGGCCCCGTGGTCGATTCTCCAACCAACACGCCCCATGCCCCTTCTTGATCGACACCGAGCAATAACGGTAGACGCTGATGAGCATCAAGTAAGCACTGTAACGCTTGATTGAGCTGTTGAGCTTCGGCAAAGGTCTCTGCGTTATCTTGACTCAAGTAACAGCCACCGAGATTGTATTCCGCAATCATCCGCTGTGCGGCCTGAGCCGATTTGCCGGGAAAGGCCAAAATAAACAGTTGTCCGACTTTCTCTTTCAAGCTCCATTGGGCGATCTGATTTGCGATCTGTTGTTGGCTTACCATTGTTTGTTCTCCTTAAATTTACACCGCTATTTTTTGCGCAACTGTTTGATCTGTCCCATGGTGAACGTCACCGCCACAATCACGATGATTCCGCGTAAAATAAGTTGCTGATCAACGTTTAAGCCCATCAAAATCAGACCGTTATTCACCATTCCCATAATCAACGCGCCAATCACCGAGCCAATCACTGTACCTTTTCCACCAAACAAACTGGTTCCGCCGATGATCACGGCGGCAATCACCAGCATCAGATCGCTCTCACCTAAGGTATAACGTGCACTGTACAAACGTCCCGAGTATAAAATGCCAGCCAAGGCAGCAAGGAAACCATTGAGCATCAAAACGTAGAGTTTGATGCGATTGACGTTAATTCCTGAGTACATGGCAGAGACCTTATTTCCACCGGTTGCCAGAACGTGTTTGCCAAACGTGGTGTTGCGCAGCACAAAGGCGCCAATCACCGTGACGACCAATGTCCAGATGAAGAGAACGGAGAAGGGGCCAATGTCACCAGAACCGAAAATAAACGCGTAGGTGTCATTATCAATTGGAATGGATTGCAAAGAGGTAGACCAACGTGCCACCCCAGTAATGATGCCTGTCGTCCCTAAGGTAACGAGGAACGAAGGTATTCCAACCTGAGTGACGAAAATACCGTTGATGAAGCCAATCATGGTGCCAACCAAAAGCGCTGCCGAAACCGCCATCAAAATGCTGTCCGTTTCTTGCAAAGTTAGCGCTGAGACGATCGCAGACAAGGCCACCGTCGCACCAAACGAAAGGTCAATTTCAGCCGCACTGAGCACAAACGTCATACCCACGGCCATAATGGCGATGGTGGCTGTCTGACGTGCGATGTTCATCAAGTTCATCGAGGTCAAGAACCCCTTATCGTGCAACATCACGGAAAAGAAGATGAAGATGCCGACAAACACAAAATAGATAATATAGTCACGCCACTGGATGGTGCGTTCTTTTGGCGCTGGGATGGTTTTTTCATTCATAACTCATTTCCTTATTACTGGACCGCTGCCAGCAACTCCTCTTCTGACATTCGTTGTCCCTGAATCTGTTTGACGATTCGACCTTTGTTGACCACGTAGATCACATCGCAAAAGCTGCCAACTTCGGCATATTCACTGGAGACAAAAATCACCCCGTTGCCTTGCTCCACATACTGATTGACGATTTTCATGATTTCATATTTGGCATTGATATCGATGCCAAATGTTGGGTCATCGAGCAACAGCACTTTGGCTTGGGTCGAGAGACATTTACCAATCACCACTTTTTGCTGATTTCCTCCAGAGAGGTAGCGGACGGCTTGGGACGCTCCAGAAGTTTTTACTCCGAGACGGCGAATCGCCGCATCGACAATGCCTTGCCCTTCATTTTTATCAATGACCAAGGAGTGAGAAATACGATCAAAAGAGGCCATCAGCAGGTTATCAAACACGGAGAAATCCAGTACTAACCCTTGTGAGCGGCGCTCTTCGGGCACCATATTGATGCCATTTTCAATCGCATCCCGCGGTGAACGGATGTGTACTGGTTTGCCCTCAACCAAGACTTCCCCTTTGGTGAGTGGCGTTAAACCATAGATGGCTTGCAAGATTTCAGTGCGACCACTGCCCAGTAAACCGGCTAAGCCCACCACTTGTCCTGGCATCACTTTGAGCGAAATCGCATCAAGCTGATCGGTCGTCACCTCTCTGAGTTCAAGCAACGGCACTTTCTGCGTATCAACCACAGGGCGAAGCCAATCCATTTGGGTATCACTTTTATTGCCTAACATCGCCTCAACCAGCGCATCGACTGACGTTTGTGACGTCGCGGTTTCCAGCACACTGTAGCCATCACGTAGCACCGTCACTGCATCGCAAATGCGCAGGATGTCGGCCAAATAGTGCGTGATGTAGATGATGCTGATACCACTCGCCTTAAGTTTTTCGATCACACGAAATAGCTCGTTGATTTCATTGTTGGAGAGTGACGCCGTCGGCTCATCTAACACTAATATTTTGGCATCCAATGCCAGCGCCTTGGCTATTTCCACCAGCTGCTGCTCACCCAAGCTCAAGGTTTCAACAAGCTGGCTAGGGTCAATCTCCACGCCCAGCAACTCCAGCAGTGGCCTCGCTTGACGCTCGCGGGCACGGTTGGAAATCAAGCTGCGCTTTGCGGTCGGATGGTTCAGAAAAATATTGTCAGCGATACTTAATGTCGGTACGAGGCTGAGATCCTGATAAACCATCGCAATTCCAGCGGCTTGTGCCGCCTTCGGTGACGAGAAGGTGACCTCTTTGCCAAACAAGCGAATTTCACCGCCATCACGAGCATGGAAACCATTGATCAGCTTCACCAACGTGGATTTCCCGGCGCCGTTTTGCCCCACTAGCGCATGAACTTCCCCTTGCTTTAAGGTGAAATCGACGCCTTTCAACACCGGAGTACCATCAAACCCTTTTTTTAAACCACGGGCTTCAATTGCATTACTCACACACTCTCTCCCTGTTTGAATCAGGTTCAACCTGCCAGCAGGCTGGCAGGCCTGTGATTATTTCTATTTCAGTGCTTTTTGCACCGCTTCAGGCGCAGGGCGACGCAGCGCTTGCTGCCACGCTTCCAACAAGTTATCGCGGGTCACCGCGCTGGCACCAACGGTCACAAAAGGAGGGGTTGGCTGATCCAGTTTCGCCAAGGCTCCCATGCGTGCCAGTGTTTGCCCCAAGTCATAAGGCAAATCCGTCACAATGCCTGCCACGTTGCGCTGTTTGGCCATGTCTAAAGCATTGGCCGCGCCCAAATCCATGGTGATCACTTTGATGTCTTTACGCCCCGCAGCACGAGTAGCGGCTACTACCCCTTCCGCAATGCTGTCCCATGGCGCATAAATCGCTTTAATGTCAGGATATTGAGTAATCATGGCTGACGCGATCACTTCACCATCGTTGGCATTGGCAATACCGCGTTTTGCGACCACTTCGATGTTTGGATAGCGTTGTTGCAAGTTGGCTAACGCTGCTTGATCACGCTGGTTGGTGACGTAGTAGTTGGCTTCGTGATAGATAAAGCCGACTTTGCCTTTTTCCTCTACGGCATCGGCGATGAGATCAGCGGCGATTTTGCCCATCTGAGATAAATCATCCGTCACAATACCGGCGTAATCTTTACCATGCTCAAAACCGCTTGGTAGGTTACTGATCAGCACAAGCTTACTGCCCTGCTCGACCGCTGGACGAAACGCCGCAGCCCCCGAAACCGGATCAACGACCAACGAAATGAGAATGTCAGGCTTCATAGCCATGGTGGTTTCAACGTCCGTTTTCTGTTTATTGGCATTGAACTCTGCATCCGTCACCGCAACCACTTTGATGTTCAAGTCAGCAAACTTGTCCTTTGCTCCTTCAATCAAGGCATTGGACCAATCCGATGTGCTATGCATCAAAATGGCGGCGGTATAACCTGCGGCGCGCACTTGATTTTTCTCCACCTCAGAAAGCTTCACTTGTGAATAAGGCGTCGCGCTTTCTCCATTAGGGCCTTTGGTTTCCGTGACCGCGAATGCCAAACTGCTCACGGCAAGCACAGCACTCATACTTACCGCACGACATAAACTGATTATTGCTTGTTTTTCCATTTCTCATCCAACCTTATGGGTATTAGGTAGGTATTAATTTAGGTATTTTATAGGTATTCATATGAGGTCGAGATCTCATCAATCACTTTTTACATTGTGATAACAATCGCAAAGATGACTAATAATTAAACAAAACGGTACATATTGCGCGGAATCATCGCACTGCAAGCGCAAAAGCGTAGAATGGCGTGGGTTAAATTTGAGATGCCTAATAGGTAAAAGATAGGTATATTGTCAGTTCAGTTCAATCAGCAGAGATATGTAACGGTTTATGCCCTCCTCAGACACAATCAAAAGTCGAATGACCAGCAATATGTATCAACAATTGCTCGCCCTGCATGACATTTATTTTGTGGCTTTTGATCACGAGGAAAAAGTCGTGGCAAGTAACTATCCTGTTGCCACATTATCGCTAAAGACCTTGGATGATTTGGTCTTTCTTGTTGGGCCGCAGTTCATTAGTCAAATCCGCGCTTTATTGAAAGGGCAAACCACCCAACTCAGTTTTGATATCGCTAACTTACATTTTTCCATGTGTCTATTGCAGGATACGAATGCTCAGCCACTTTACTGCTTGCAGATTGAATCGAAAGAAAAAGTCGCTATCGAGCCGAAACTCAGCGCCATCGAACAAGACTATCAAATCATTCATGAGCTAACGGAGTCCTTAAGCCTATTAAGCCAATCGGGGACAACACAACTGCCTAACGAGCTGCAACAAGAGATCCGTAACAAACACCTACCAGAAGTGGAACGTCGTTTATCACAGCTGCAAGATCCTAGCTTGAAGCTCTGCTTGGAAATCGTTAAGACCAATATGGAAAATCTGCTTCAAGAGGGCGGTGCGATCAACAGTCGCTTACTCGAAGTGCTGACACCGTCGGAGCTACAGGTGGCGGAGTTCATTCGCAGTGGCATGTCGAGCCAAGAGATTGCCAGCACGCTCAATGTTGCGAGAAAGACGGTGGAAAACCACCGCAACAGCCTACGCAACAAATTGGGCATCACCAATCGCGGCGTCAATCTGCGTAATTACTTATTAAGCTTGGAAAAACACTAACCGTCACTAGCGGATAAATGACCCCTCCCTGAAAAGGACGGTCGTCTCGAGCAACAGGAAAGAGCATGTATATTGGCGAGCTAGCAAAGAAATCTGGGAACAGTATCAAGGCTATCCGACATTACGAAGAGATTGGTCTGATCAAATCGCCACTACGCCAAGGCAAATACCGGCACTACGATGCCAGTTATTTGGATATTTTGGCGATGATTAAGTTGGCCAAAAGCTTAGGTTTCACCCTTGAAGAGCTCAAAATGATAGCCCAAGCCAAAACCCAGCAGGGCTTGATCCCAATGGATTTGCTACTTGAGCACATCAATGCAAAACGCACTAAACTGCTCGAGCAGCAGAACCAAATCGAACGGATGCTCAAAGGGCTTGGACAATTGGAGCAAAGTGTTTCCTTACACAACGCCTGCCTGCTCATGTCATTAGAAAACGCCGAAGTTTAAATATTCGCCATCGCGCGATGGTACAAGCTCAGCACCCAGTTTCTTGGCAATAAGCGATTGAGAAATACATAGAACTTGTTCTCCCACAGCGGAATTTCTCTCACTTGATGGTTGAAAAGTGCGTTCAGACCCAATTTCGCAATGGTGTGGGGATCCGCGCGATGTTTTTCCGCAAATGTTCCCTGCCCAAACCTTGCGGCATCTTGTCCATCAAAGTGAAAGAAACCCGTATTGGTGCGCCCAGGAGAGAGGCAAGTAATGTTCACTTTCTGCGCGCGCATTTCCTTAGCCAGAGACTCAGTAAAACTGGAGACATAGGCTTTGCTGGCAGCGTAAGCGGCCATGTAAGGTTGGGGTTGATACGCTGCGGTCGACGCGACATTGAGCATATGCCCTCCGCCTTGTTTGGTCATGCGATTAGCGAAATATCGACTTAACTTGGTGGTGGCGGAAATATTGAGCGCCAACATGTTATCAATCGCTTCTTCGGCAAGTGACAAATGCTCACCATGCAGCCCAAATCCTGCGTTATTAATCGCCACTTCAATAGGTTCTGGATAGCCTTCAAGCTGTTGGAGTAGATGAGCAAGTGGTTGTGAGTGTGACAAATCTGCTGCGATGGTGAGTTTGACATTGGGTAGTGTCTCAGCCAACTGATTCAGTCGCGTTTGGTTACGTCCGTGAAGAATCAATGCATAACCTTGCTGCGCCAAATGCTGCGCAAAAGCCAAACCGATACCCGATGTTGAACCACTGATGAATGCTGTTTTCATTTTCTGCCTCGATGATTTACTGGAGGCTTTATCCTAGAGTCTCCTGTAAAGGGGAGAGTCAAGCGCTAAACAACATTTTTTCCAAGATAAGTCGTCACTTCAACAAAACATCACTCCCCTTTATCGTATTCAATCGAATTGATGAACCACTCTTTGATGCCGCTTGGGGTTGGCACTTGCACTTCGTCATCCACTTCTTTTTTCAGCAGCGCGCGCGCCATCGGTGAATCAATCGAAATGTAACCTTTGGCATCACCGTATATCTCTTCAGGGCCGACGATGCGAAATTTCATCACTTCACCCGCTTCGTTTTCAATTTCCACCCACGCACCAAAGAAGACTTTGCCCTCTTGCTGCGGCGCGTAATCAACGATTTTGACTTCCGGTAAAAACTTACTCAGGAAACGTACACGTCGGTCAATTTGACGCAGCAAACGCTTGTTGTAGGTGTAATCGGCGTTTTCTGAGCGATCGCCGAGGCTCGCCGCCCACGACACTTTCTGCGTGATCTCAGGGCGATGCTCTTTCCATAGATAATCGAGCTCTTGCTTGAGCTTGTTGTACCCTTCGCGGGTAATCATTTTGGTTTTCACGAACTTTCCCTTAATGGCTCGAACGGAATCAGATGATGCAAAAAGTAACGAGTTTTGCTGCGCTTTGCCAGTCACCTGCGAAGATTTGACGCAATACTCTCAAAAGCGGCGGCAAAACGTGTTATTGATCACCAACATGAACGCAGGTCACTCAGCCACTCTCCCACAAGGGTAGAAACTGACGCGAACTGTCCCCATATTAGACCCACTAACGAAGAACAAAGAGATCCCACGGATGAGCCAAGCTATCTGTCGTCTGATTGCTCAAGAGCTGAATGTTCGCCCTGAGCAAATCACTGCTGCCGTTACCCTAATTGATGATGGCAACACCGTTCCTTTTATCGCCCGTTACCGTAAAGAGGTAACCGGTGGGCTTGATGATACCCAATTGCGCAACCTCGATAGCCGTTTGTCCTATCTGCGCGAGCTGGATGACCGTCGCCAAACCATTCTTAAGTCGATTCAAGAGCAAGGCAAACTCACCGCAGAGCTGGAAAGTGAAATCCTCACGGCCGATAGCAAAACGCGCCTTGAAGATCTGTACCTGCCTTATAAGCCAAAGCGCCGTACCAAAGGGCAAATCGCGATTGAAGCAGGCCTAGAGCCACTGGCCGATACACTTTGGAACCACCCACAAACCGAGCCTGAAAGTGAAGCGATCCGCTACATTAATGGCGAAAAAGGGGTGGAAGACAGCAAGGCCGCGCTCGATGGCGCACGTGCTATCCTTATGGAGCGCATTGCCGAAGACGCCAACTTGCTGGAGAAAATTCGCCAGTACCTCAATCGTCATGCTGAAATTGTGTCACGCGTGGTGGCGGGCAAAGAACAAGAAGGCGAGAAGTTCAAAGATTACTTTGAGCATAACGAAGCGATCAGCAAAGTGCCTTCTCACCGTGCTTTGGCGATGTTGCGCGGCCGAAACGAAGGCTTCCTCAGCCTGACGCTCAATGCCGATCCACAGCAAGAAGAAAGTGTGCGCCAATCCTATTGCGAAACCCTAATTGCCGATCACTATGGTGTGACGCTGAGCAGCGCCCCTGCAGACAACTGGCGCAAACAGGTCATCAGTTGGGCATGGCGCATCAAGGTTTCAATGCACATGGAAACCGAGTTGATGGCGGCAATGAAAGAGCGCGCGGAAATCGAAGCGATTGAAGTCTTCGCCACTAACCTCAAAGATCTGTTGATGGCTGCGCCTGCGGGCCCACGCGCAACGCTTGGCCTTGACCCTGGCCTGCGCACCGGTTGTAAAGTCGCGGTGGTGGACACCACCGGTAAAGTGCTGGCCACCGATACCATTTACCCACACGTGCCGCAGAACCAGTACGATCGCGCCATGCAAACGGTGGCCGCGTTGATCAAGCAACACAACGTCGATTTGATTGCGATTGGTAACGGCACTGCTTCACGCGAAACCGATGCCTTTGCTGCAGATTTGATTAAACGTGGCAATCTCAAAGTACAGAAAATCATGGTCAGCGAAGCAGGCGCTTCGGTCTACTCTGCCTCAGAACTGGCGGCCAAAGAGTTCCCGAATATGGACGTGTCACTGCGTGGCGCGGTGTCGATTGCTCGTCGCCTGCAAGACCCACTGGCCGAGCTGGTGAAAATCGATCCGAAATCAATCGGTGTGGGCCAATATCAGCACGACGTGAGCCAATCCATGCTGGCGAAACGCCTTGATGCGGTGGTGGAAGATTGTGTAAACGCGGTCGGTGTGGATGTCAACACCGCTTCTGCCGCGCTGCTGACCCGCGTGGCCGGTCTCTCGACCACGTTGGCGCAGAATATTGTCGATTTTCGTGATGAGAATGGCCGTTTCGACAGCCGTACCACATTGAAAAAAGTGCCACGTTTAGGGCCAAAAGCGTTTGAACAGTGTGCGGGCTTCCTACGTATTATGGATGGCAAAAACCCTCTCGATGCTTCTTCGGTTCACCCTGAAGCCTACCCTGTGGTCAAAGCGATTGCCGAGAAGAATCAAAAAGCGGTCAAAGCGTTGATTGGCGATTCGAGCTTCCTTAAAGGATTGCGCGCAGTGGATTACACCGACGAGCACTTTGGTGTGCCAACGGTGACCGACATCATCAAAGAGTTGGATAAACCGGGCCGTGACCCTCGTCCTGAATTCAAAACCGCCACCTTCGCCGAAGGCATTCATAATGTGTCCGATCTGGAAGTTGGGATGATTCTTGAAGGGGTGGTATCAAACGTGGCCAACTTTGGCGCTTTTGTTGACATCGGTGTTCACCAAGATGGCTTGGTGCACATTTCAGCGCTGACCGATCGCTTTGTTTCTGATCCGCGTGAAGTGGTTAAAGCGGGCGACATCGTCAAAGTCAAAGTGATGGAAGTGGATGTGCAACGTAAGCGTATCGCACTGTCGATGCGTCTCAATGATGAGCCGGGGCAAGACAATCGCAGCCAACGCTCCGCCGCACCACGTGGCCAGCAAGAGCGCCGCGCTCCATCGCCACGTCGCCAAGACAACGACAATACGCTTGGTGGTGCCATGGGCGGCGCATTCGCAGCCGCGTTTGCCAAAGCGAAAAAGTAACAACCTCATTATACCCAAATTGCTTGGAGTTGCAGGTAGGCGGCAAGTGAGTGAATCCCCATGAGCATAGATGAACTATGTAATTGGGGTGAACGAACGTCGCCAACACCGCTGCAGCTTCAAGCAAGAAGGGTATAGGTTACTGAACGAAATCGAGTAGGAGGAGGCCTCACGGCCTCCATCCTCTCACACCACCGTACAAGCGTGGGTCGCATACGGCGGTTCCGAATATATCTTTAGTGACTCATACCCATCTCTCAATGAGTACAGTCCCCTCTCCTCGAACCATTTGATTGGCATTGCGTGATTCACCTGGGGCGAGAGGGCTAAGTGCCACCACCCTTTATCTGACATCGCCAGCTTCCACGCATTTCGCTCTGTTACACCTTGTCGTTGTAACCATGTC
>NZ_NPKW01000142.1:0-115716 GCF_002265885.1 Vibrio sp. 03_296 | reverse complement strand
TGAGAGCGAAGAGTTACAAGCCATTATCTGGGAGCGTCTGCAATCTCAAATCGAGCACTTGCAAAGCGTGTTGTCGTTTATCGAGATGCAGCCATTGCTCAAAGCTCACTTGCTGCAAGAGCAGAGTCACCAAGCCTTAAACTAAACCCGCGATAATCGTTCTCAACTGTCATAAATGCTTCTTTATGGCAGTTGAAATCCGCGATGAAAACCATCCCAAGCTGAAATGCCAAAGTGCGCATTATGTATATTATGTTAAATGATATATAGCGCTACGCGAAATGTTTCTGTCTCGGCTCCCCTTTACTGGTATTAATGCTCTGATTCATGATTAAACATAATTTGTATTTACCATAAAATACCTAATATAGAACCTTATTAATCAAAGATTTAAGGTTCTATATTGGTTATACGATTAAGGGTTCGAGAGCAGATTCGTTGTGCAGATTAATGTGACGTGTTCACTTTGGACGAGATCAAAAAAGGAGCGTTGAAAGCTCCTTTGAAATTAACCGCCGGCAAGTTTTACTTTCATGCCTTTTTTTTCAAGATGCGCTTTGATTTTGTCACGAACATCACCTTGAATCTCTATGTTTCCGTCTTTAACACTACCACCACAACCACAGACTTTCTTCAACTCTGCGGCAAGAAGCTTCAAAGGTGCATCATCGAGATCCAAGCCAGTGACAACGCAAACCCCTTTGCCTTTTCGGCCTTTGGTTTCTCGTTGAATTCGAACAATACCATCACCTTTTGGGCGCGAAGCTTTAGGTTCTTCTGGTTTGATTCGGCCTGTTTCTGTTGAATATACAAGAGTCATTACTATTTCTTCTGTTGTTCGGCTTTTTGTTTCGCGATCAAATAGGCTTCTATATGTCGCTGAATAGCCGCTTTGGAACCTTTAATGAGTTTGCCATTAAAGAAACAATACCAAGCGTTCGGTTCACCTGTATCGTTTTTAATGGCAAAACCATTAAAGTTTTCTGCCTGAGTAGATCCTGCCGCTTCTTGCTTTCTGTCAAGCGAAGAAAACTCTCTAGGATCAATGATCGATGCTGTATCGCACCACCAATCAATGCTCTTTTTCACTGCACTTAAGCTTCCTTGAAGCACTCGATTCTTAATCTTTACTTGCCAGATGTTCGTATCATTTGGTGCAGACTGTAAGTTAAAACCACGGTAATGAGATATAGCCATGTAACTGAATCATCTATTAATTAAGTCTTACTATAATCATAATAGTAATCAGACGCTTAGCAAGTATAAAATTCTTATAATAGCGTGCTTTGGTGCAATGAAATGAAAAAAAACCTTTTCCACCATGAAGATACTCTTCAATCAATCACATATTAGTAGGTGTATTGTCTGGTTTTTAAGGTGCTATTTCGTAAAAAGAATGACTGATTAGATAATTGAATTCTCATGACTTATTGATTATAAAACGGCGCCTTTTGTCGAAAAACAATATCAAAAGCGCCGCATTTCTTTAATGCTTAAAGTGAGCGTTCAATGCAGTCCGCTAGGAATTCATGAAACTTATGTCCATTGTGTTGGAGCATTTTTGGAAACATGGAAATCTTCGTCATTCCAGGAAAGGTATTCACTTCATTAAGGTAGATCTCTCCTTCACTGGTTAAGAAGAAATCGATTCGAGACAAATGACGAAGGTTCATTTGACGAAAGACTTTCTCGCTGCACTGTTGAATCGTCGCTAACTGCTGTTCGGTTAAGTTTTTCGCTTCTACTTCTGTGATTGAATGGCTACCTGCGCTGTATTTCTCATCGTAGGAGTAAAAAGCACCGTCAGGAGCAATAATTTCACCTGGCTTTGAAATATGAAGTTGACCGTTCATCTCATAAGCGGAAACTTCTAATTCTCTTGGTTTTACGGCCTTTTCAACCAATACCTGATGAGAGAATCCGAACGCCTTATCAATGGCATCAGAAAGTTGCTCTACTTTGATTACACTGTAACAGCCAACCGATGATCCCTGTCTAGCCGCTTTGACAAACAGCTTGCCCCATTTGTCGAATGCCTCTCTACTCACCTGGTGAGACTCTTCATTGTTCTCCGTTAGGAAAAGATACGGTGTGTTAGGAATGCCAATCGCGTCATACCATAGTTTCGACGTAATTTTATTGAAGCTGTTACTGCTAGCCTCAGGCCCACAGCCCAGATAAGGAATACCGGCTAGCTCAAAAAGTGACTGGATATCCCCTGTTTCACCAGGAAAACCATGGATACAAGGCACAATGAAGTCGATGTCTATCGATTCATTAAACTCATCACTTTTCACGCTTTTCGTATGGATATCGAGATAGACAAGTCTATCTTTTTGGTCAAACCAACCTTCGTTTTTAATCTCAACTTTTAGGACATTTACATTACCAATTAAGCCAAGCTGTTGCTGAAGGTATTCAGAAGAAAGCAGCGAAATTTCGTGTTCTGAAGAACCACCGCCGCATAAAAGTAGAACATTTCTCATCATTGTTAAATCTTTCCGTGATAGAAGACACGCTGTCTCAATGATAGCGATACCTTGCTATTCGTACAGTCATTTATTGGTAAAAAATGGCTTTTACCCACTGAATGACTACTTGTTGTACAAAAACGAAAGGAGCGCTAGGCTCCTTTCGTTTTTATGTCGTTGTCATTTAGTTTAGTTTGTTGAGTGTTGGGTATTCAGAGTTTTTGATTGCATCAATGCTTTTTACGAAAGGTTGCAATTCTTTGAACTCTTGGGGCAATTGTGCAATGGCTTTCTTTGCCTCAGTGCTTGTTGCGAAGTCACCATATAATACTGTGAACCATTTAGTACCATTGACAATCTTATAGTTTTCCCAAATAGGCTGGCCGTCTTTAGGCAGTTTAGAAGCAAAATAGTCAACTTTTGCTTGAGAACCGACAGCGACGACTTGAACCGTATAACCGAAGCGCTGCATTTTTTCTTGTTGCTTTTTGCTCGGCGGAACTATCTTAACTGCTTTTGTTGTTTCGGATTGAGGGCTGAGTTTAACGACTTTTTTCTCTTCCGTTTGTGGCTCCATTTTAACTACTTGCTGTGGAATACTCACCTCTTGAACGGTTTCTTCTTGTGCCATCAAAGGCTCAGGAATAGGTTCAATTTTAAATTCTTCGCGGTGGCTCTCGGTCGTTACGTTAGCAACGTAGTTATCCGACGCACAAGCAGACAGCAAAACAGAAAGAGTGATAATGGCAACTTTTTTCATGGAATGACTAACTCTTAAAAAATTTATCTTAAATCATGCCGATAGCGATGCTGAGAATCAAGCCTAGATCTCAATAATCCGCTTAGAACATGTGACTTATTACACAATCTACATACGGCGTGCTGTTTTTGTAAGCATAGTTCTATTTATAAACATTTCACTATCGACGATTTTGTTTATGATGAACTCCACAAGGTCATACGGCGAAGCAGGGAGAAAGCCAAGTGCATAAACTACAGAAACTGTTTAAACCTACTTCAATCGCAGTTATTGGTGCGTCACAACGTCACTTAAGCGCAGGTAATATAGTAATGAAAAACCTGCTTCAAAGTGGGTTTGATGGCACGATTGTGCCCGTTACACCAAGATACAAATCTGTCGCTGGTGTTCTCGCCTACCCCTCTGTTTCTGAACTGCCGCTTGTCCCCGATATTGCTATTCTGTGTACTCGCTCAGAGCGCAATGTAGTGCTGTTTAAACAACTGTCAGAAATTGGTACTGAATTTGTCATAGTGTTGGCGTCAGATACAGACTATCTCCATCAAGATGATCAGTCTGTCGCTGAAGCGTGTTTGCGCATTGCGCGCGAAAGCAATATGCGAGTACTCGGACCAAACAGCCTTGGTTTGATCCTACCTTGGCAAAAGTTTAACGCTTCGTTCTCTCCTGTAACGGCAAAGCCGGGGAAGATAGCATTTATTTCTCAGTCTGCCGCGGTGTGTACAACAATTTTGGATTGGGCCAATGACAAAGAAATTGGTTTTTCCGCTTTTGTTTCGATTGGTAACGGTCTCGACATCGATTTTGACGAACTACTGGACTACCTTTCGACAGACAGTAAAACCGACGCCATCTTGCTGTATGTTGACTCAATCACTGATGCACGACGATTTATTTCTGCAGCGCGCGCAGCCTCGCGTAACCGACGCATTCTCGTTTTGAAAGGCGGACGTTCGATTCTTGGCCGCAGGGCATTAAATAAATCGGGTTCGGATACACTTGATATCGTTTATGACTCAGCCATCCGACGCTCGGGAATGCTTCGAGTTAACAACACACACGAGCTATTTGCAGCAGTAGAGACTCTTACCCATTCAGTGCCATTGCGAGGCGAGAGACTTGCCATAATCACTAATGGTGCAGGTCCTGCATTGATGGCCGTCGATACGCTGTTTGAACGAGGTGGGCAGTTAGCCAATTTGTCTGTGGAAACGGTAGAGGCGCTTTCTCAGAATCTACCAAGTAGTTGGTCCCATAATAATCCTATTGATATTGTCGGCGATGCGGATAAAAAACGTTACGTTGCAACTATTAACGCCATTCTTGATAGTGATTGTGCAGACGCAATCTTGATTATGCATAGCCCTTCTGCGGTATCAGACTCCGTAGACACAGCGCAAGCGATCGTCGATGCAATACAGAGTCATCCGCGACATAAGCGTTTCAATATATTAACGAATTGGTCTGGTGAGCAAACTGCAAAGCCAGCCCGCATGATACTCACTAAAGCGGGAATCCCAACTTATAGAACACCAGAAAGCGCGGTTGTGGCTTTCATGCATTTAGTAGAATACCGCCGCAATCAGAAACAACTTATGGAAACCCCGACAACCGCAGAGCCATTGCACGTTTCCGACGTCAACGCTGCAAAGGCGTGGGTTTCAGAGCATTTGATGGATAAGGAAATCGCCCAGCTTGATACTCACCAATTGGGCAGTTTGTTAAAGCTGTTCCACTTTGATGTTTTGCCGACCTGGATTGCAAGTGATACCCCTGAGGCCGTGCATATTGCCGAGCAAATCGGTTATCCCGTCGCGGTGAAACTGCGCTCTCCTGACATTGCACATAAGTCTGATGTCCAAGGCGTCATGCTGAACCTGCGTAATAGCCAAGAAGTAGCGTCAGCGGCTGACGCGATTCTTGATCGCACAAAACTTGCCTACCCTAGCGCCCACATACATGGGTTATTGGTCCAAGGCATGGCAAAGCTTGCCGGAGGGGAAGAAATTCGTGTAAAAGTCATTACGGACAAAGTGTTTGGTCCAGTAATTCTACTTGGTCAAGGCGGTTCGGAATGGAGCGAAGCTCGTGACGCAACGGCAGCATTACCACCTCTAAATATGACGCTGGCACGCTATCAGATTGTACGCGCGATAAAAGAAGGCCATATACGCCTACAAAAACTGCCTGAACCGATGGATGTTCTTGGGCTGGCAAAGTTTTTGGTTCGCATTTCTCAAATGGTGGTCGAGCTGCCGCAGATTAAAGAACTGGATATTCACCCAGTTCTGGCAAATGGTGAGCATTTTACCATCCTGGACGCGGATCTGACCTTAGAGAATTACCAAGGCCACGGTCAAGAACGTCTTGCTATACGCCCTTTCCCCGCTGAGTTTGTAGAAACCATGCAACTGAAAGATGGAGAACCTATTCTACTAAGGCCGATATTGCCAGAGGATGAACCTTCGCATGCCGAGTTCATCAATAATGTTTCCAAAGAGGATCTCTATAAACGATTTTTCAGTGATGTCGGTGAATTTAATCACGAGGCTTTAGCGAACCTAACCCAAATAGATTACGACCGAGAAATGGCCTTTGTCGCCGTATCGTTTTCATCCGGTGAGGCAAAAATCATTGGCGTTGCGAGAGCCTTGATTAATCCTGAAAACACGGAGGCGGAGTTTGCGATATTGATTCGTTCTGATCTAAAAGGCAAAGGCTTAGGAAAAGTCCTGATGAATAAGATCATTGATTATTGTCGTCAGAAAGGCACGAAGAAGATGACTGGCATGACCATGCCAACAAACCGTGGCATGTTAACGCTTGCTCAAAAACTTGGTTTTAGCCTAGATATCCAATTTGAAGATGGCGTTGCAGATATGGTGTTGCCACTGAACCCGTAAGCGAACCAACGAAAGCGGCTGTCAAAGCCGCTTTCTCCAGATCAACTCTTATTTTAGCTTCCAATTTTTCTTCAGATATTGAATACACCAGGATTTCGCTTCTCCCATTTGGTTGCGCTTCCAAGCCAAAATGATCTCTAGATGTTGCTGCTCTGCTCCTTCGATTTCCTTGAGCTTGCCTGCTTCGATCAATGGGATTGCGATATCTGTGGGTAGTGTGCCGATTCCGAGGCCAGTGACAAGGGCATCCACCTTAGCTTGAAGATTAGTGACGGTTAATCTCGGTTGTTTCTGGATGATATTGACCGTAATAGCCGGTTGCTCACGTGCAGTATCGGCGATAGCGATAATGCGGTACTTCTCCCTTGCTGAATCATTAAACTCACCACTTCGTTTGTGAACGTAGTGATTTGGCGCTGCCACCCAAGTCATACTCATCTTTCCAATGGTGTCGGCTTTCACGTCATGTGGCAGGACTTCTAATTTTGGACACACAAGCAAATCTGCTCTGCCGGATTGAAGAGATTCCCAGCAGCCTGCGAGAATTTCTTCCTGTAATCTGACTCTGGTTTTACTCACGTTCCCTAACGCGTCTACAAGCGAAAAAAAATGGTGAATACCAATAATGCCATCATATGCGATGGAAATATCCAGTTCCCAACCATTGGCTAGCAGTGTTGCGTCGTTAACAAGTTTTTCTGTTGCGGCGAGAATCGTGCGGCCACGTTCTAAGATAAGTCGACCTGCGTCTGTGAAATTCGCTTTGTGGCCAGAACGATCAAAAATCATGATGTCTAGATCTTGCTCAAGCTTTTGAATTTGATAACTCAAAGACGAAGGAGCGCGATCAAGCTCATTGGCAGCGGAAGCGAAGCTCCCTCTTCTATCGATGGCATCTAAGATATGTAATGCTTCCAAGGTTATGGGGCTTTGCACTTCAACTCCTTTGGTGATCAAGATCACAGATGTGAATTTTGTAAAGTGGCGTTATAAATTCATCATTCTCAGTATATCGTATTGATATTATGTAATTTTTCATTTTAAGAAACACGGAACGACATAAGAGCTATGGTTAAAAATATTTTTACGAATGATAGTAATTATCATTAGCATCCAATATTATGGCGACGATTATTCGCCTACTATGGATTTAAGGTAGTAAAAATGTACAACAGAACGTTCCTTTCAGCCTCAATACTATTCGCTCTCGCTGCGCCAGTACAAGCTCAAGATGCTGGTTTATTTGATGAAGTCGTTGTTTCAGCAACACGTACGAATCAAACTATGGACTCAGTCGCTGCATCAGTAACTGTTATCTCTGACAAAGATCTTGAAAGTAAGATGGCCAAAGATCTCAATGATGTTTTTGAATATACACCAGGGGTAACTATCAATAGTACACAGCGCCAAGGTGTTCAAAGTATCAACATTAGGGGAATGGAGGGTAAAAGAGTTAAAATTTTGGTTGACGGAGCATCTCAGCCAGGCGTGTTTGATGGCGGTCCTTACTCTTTTATCAATTCAAGCGCAGTCACGGTTGATCCGGATATGCTTAAAAGTGTCGAGATCGTAAAAGGCGCAGCATCTAGCTTGCATGGAAGCGATGCGATTGGCGGTGTTGTGGCATTTGAAACGAAAGATCCAGCAGACTTTCTTAAAAATGGCAAAGAATTCGGGGGACAGGCCAAACTATCATACTCATCCGAAGATAAATCGTTTAGTGAACATGTAGCCGTAGCAAAACGTTTTGATAACGTTGAAGCCTTGGTCGCCTACACTCGCAGAGATGGCAAAGAACTCCAAAACTTTTCAAAAGCACCGTATGACGACTATTCAGTTGAGTCTCAAGACTACGTTAAGAATGATCTGTTGATCAAATTGCAATCTCAGCTGAGCGATGACCATCGTTTAGAACTTCTTGGAGAAGTGATTTACAACCAAAATGACTCAGATATTGCAAGCTCCTCTTACAAAAACTTTAACGCAGAGGATACAACCAAGCAAAATCGTCTTGGTCTAAAGCATATTTGGCTTGTTGATACAACCATCACTGATTCCATCACATCTAGACTAACTTGGACAGATAAAGAAGAAAACGGACTAACAAACCGTTTCAAAGAAGCAAGTGCAGGAGTTCCACCTAGGGTTCCACCGAATGGAGATAATCAGCAGAAAAAAGATTATCAATATACGGAAAACAAGATTGAGTTAGAGACTCAGTTCGACAAAGAGTTAGAAACTCACTATTTAGTTTATGGTTTGTCTTATAAGACAAGTCGTATCAGTAATACGAATCGTGAATTTAACTCTGATCCTAACACTCCGGATAGAATCTATGTGTACACGCCTGATGCGAAGGAAATGAGTTTTGGTCTATTCCTCCAAGATGAAATCTCTGTATTGAACGACAAGTTAGTTTTAACTCCTGGTGTTCGTTATGACTATTTCTCTACAGATCCGTCAGACACTGTAGATGAAAGTTTCATAAAATTCAGTGACTCAGCATTCACAGGTCGACTAGGTGCCACTTACAAGGTAACGCAAGAAGGCACACTGTTTACACAAATTAGCCAAGGTTTTCGCGCGCCTTCATTCAATGAGTTGTACTACACCTATGATAATCCGGGACATGGTTACACCAACCGCCCTAACCCTGATCTCGAGTCTGAAAAAAGTCTCTCATATGAGCTAGGTTATCGTCATAATACCATCGCATCTGCCAGTGAAATCGCTCTATACTATAGCGACTACACTGATTTCATTGAGCAAACTTCAACAAGAGTTGGTGGTTTGACGGAATATACCTATGTCAATATCAGTGAAGCGACCATTAAAGGAATTGAAGTCTCCAACACTTTGGATTTGAACAGAATCGCTAATCTACCTTTAGGTATGACGACCCGTTTTGTAGCAGCATACACTGTAGGTGAAGATGGCGAAGGGAATCCCTTGAATAGTGTCAATCCTTGGAATGCAGTGGGTGCCCTAAATTATGATGCTCCCAACAATCTATGGGGTACAAGCATTAAAGTGAATTACACTGCTAAGAAGTCCAATAGTGACATTAATTTAGACGGAAATAATGGCGGAACGGCAAATCAAGTAGAGCTACCATCTGCAACCGTAATTGACTTAACGGCTTACTTTAAACCCACACAAGATATTACTGTAAGAGCAGGAATTATGAACTTGACCAACGAAAAATATTACCTTTGGAACGATATTCGAGGGGAACAAGAACTTAGTCGTGATTTAACTCAAGCAGAGAGAAGCTACAACATCAGTGTGAAATACAACTTCTAACCAAAAACAAAAGCCAGCATTTGCTGGCTTTTTAAGTCTCATTCAAAAATGTACAAAGAGAAAAAGTTGATGAATGATAACTTATTGTTTTGACATTTCTTTTTTTACCATCACAACAGAAGCAACGATAAAAGCAACAATTAGAGCAAGTTCCATAGGATCCTCAAGGAGAAACAAATTTTTTATCACAAATTAAATTCCATCTAATTGTAACAGTTCATCAACAAGATGCGAGTAATTTGCGCAAAAGTTGCGGTATTTCCGATTTAGATCAAAGTTTATTCCGAAGTAACGTTGCTTAAACATGCCTCTCCGACTTCGGCTCCAATCAAAATCGCCTGCCCTTTGCCAGACTTCTTCGCCTTGTACATCGCGGTGTCAGCGCTTTTTAAGATCCTTTCCATATCCTTTTCTTGTGGACCGACCAATTTAACGCCAATGCTACAGCCAACTTGCATCGTTTGATTCAAATACTCTATGGGTTCGCGCAAGCTTTCTAAAATACGTTCACTCAGTAAAGTGACGGAATGATTGTCTGCTCGCTTAATCAAAAGAACGAACTCATCGCCCGATAATCGCGCGACTAAATCACCACTACGAACTTCGTTAAGTAACCGTTCTGATACAACCTTTAACACATGATCGCCAGCGTCATGACCAAAGGTATCATTGATGAACTTAAATCCATCTAAGTCCATATAAAATAGAGCAAATTCGCTGTGGGTAAAGTTACACAACTTCAATTCATCTTCGAGCGTACGATGCAATTTGGCACGATTAGCAAGGCCCGTTAACGCATCATGGTGGGCTAAATACTCCAGTCTCTCCATTTCTTTTACGCCGGACAGATCCGAGAGGATAATCACCATGTCAAACACTTCTTGAACACCGACTTTTTTAGAAATTCGGCTCACTTTCGCGAACATTGGTATCAAATTGCCATTGTAGTGTTTTTCCAGAACCTCACCTTGCCACTGGCCATAATGCTCCAGCGATTCTTGGATGGTTGGCATAATGGTTTGAATTTGTTGCCAGTCAAACGCTTTTAATAATGATTTCCCAATGAGAATTTCCTGCGGATAGCCCAGCATTCGTGTCACTGCTGGGTTTGTCATGGTGATGAGTCCGTTATGATCAAGTACCACAAGTCCATCTTCACTGTTTTCAAATACACCAGCAGCGATACGCTGGCGATTCAATGCGGTTTCAATTTCCGTTACATCTTGAATTGAAAATAGGGTCGCCCCTCTCATGCTTAATATCCGTGTTGATATTTTCACAAGCAATTTGGAGCCTGTTGGAAGCCTGCATTCAACTAACCGTTCCTCTAATGGATTCTTACTGGTCAACGCATTGGTAACGAACGAAGGCTCTTTGCAAAGCATGAGTTCGGAAAGTTTGTGTTGCGCAATACGTTGTGCGTCTGCTTGAAATAGCGTCCGTGCAGCGGCATTGTGGTGCAATACATCGCCATGTTCATTGACAACCAACAACGCGGTTTGAACGGCTTCAATCACATCCGTTGCAAATGCTTTTTCGTGTTCCAATCGATCGAGCGTGTGATGCAGTTGGCTGTCACGAAGAGCAAGGCGCTGACTCATTGCATTAAAGGCGTTCACCAACTCTCCCATCTCATCGCTGGTATGAGATACTAGCGACCTACCCTTTATTCGTCCCTCAACCAAATCTTGCATTGACTCATTGAGTTTATACACAGGGTCAATCACTACTTTTTGAACAATCAAATAAAGCGTGCTGCCCGAAAGCAGTAATACGGCCAAAAATACCACGCTACTTTCAAGTAGGCGCGTGAGCATTTGTTCAAGCGTTTGAGTGGATGCAGAAATACTGAGAGTCGCTATCGCGTTTTGTTCAACGTCTATTCGTTGGCTATAGGTAATAAAATTTTCGAAAGGATACGGAAGAGGCAAAACGTGGTTATCAGCGTTAACAGGCATGTCACGCTGATAACGAGAAAGGACGTTACCTTCTAAAGAACGAAGTTCAACAATCAATATGCTCGGATCGATAGAGAACGAATCTAGAATCTCTTGCATCACTTTTTGGTCGTTGAATAATACGGCAGCTTGTAAGTTTTGTGCGGCGCCATATGCAAGAATAGAGATTCTATGATTTTGTAACTGTTGGTCTTTTTCGTAACTCGCCCAAAAGTGAAAACCTTGCGCGATCAGAAAAATCAGCGTGCCGAACAGCAAAATGGGCAACAATAATTTATTTTTGATGGAAAGGCTTTTTAGCGAACACATCTTTCAGCCTCCTTTACATCCGCGATTCTCATGAGCGAAGCATCGAGCGTAAAATGTTTCTCCTGTAATGTCGTTTTGCATATTCCTATCGCGGCACGCCCCTGTGCTATTGTCAGTTCAACCACGCCACCAATCTTCAAAAAGTCTTTCTTGCCGCTTATCGTCACCGTGCTATTGGTCTGCGATTTCAATATCTGAAAACGCGTTTTTTCATCAAAGTAGATAAAATCACACTGTTTTAGGTTGTTGCTTATGAGGAACTGACGAGATGTGTTCTGCTTGTTTTCTAGGACCGTTTCTAATGCGTGTTGCACTTTCTTATCGCCTTTAATACAAAAACGTATCGGCTCGTCTGGTGATCTATCTGGCCAATGAACAAAGTGAGAGGTTTGATAAATTGCAGCTGCTTTGAGTTGTGATTCGGATGGAATTTCAGAAGCAAATACTTTTTGAAAACAGAGCAATAATGCTAGCGTGAGCAAAGCAACGTAAAAATGAAAAAATGAACGAGAAATCAACAAATAATGATATTTAGGATGGCGAGTAAGGTGATTAATCAATAAATTGGCTTTCATAGATATCTATCAACTTTTGCTCTATAGGTTACAAATAGGTGCGAAACGCTTCGACATCCCCCTAATACCACTGTTCAATTGATAAAGGATGAGGTTGATCATTGCCATTAAGCGCGTTTTCAGCCAACTTAAGTAAATTAATAGCAAGGATGGTTCAATTAATAGTGAATAAGCAAAGAGTAACGTTAAATTGCGACATGGGCGAAAGCTTTGGAAATTGGAAGATGGGATCCGATGAATTAGTGATGCCTTGGGTTGACATGGCCAATATCGCTTGTGGGTTTCACGCTTCTGATCCGAGTGTGATGTCGAAAACCGTCGCATTGGCAAAACACTATAAGGTCAAAATAGGCGCTCATCCTGGATATCAAGATTTGGTTGGGTTTGGTCGACGCTCTATTCCACATACACCAGCTCAAATCAGCGAGATCGTGCTTTACCAAGTAGGAGCTTTAAAAGCGGTTTGCCAATACCACGATGTACCTCTTCATTACGTAAAACCACACGGGGCGCTTTACAACGATATGATGGAGAGTGAAACCATTTTTCGCGCGATTTGCGAAGCGGTATCGATCTTTGGCATCCCTCTGATGATTCTTGCCACGAGTGACAACCAGCGTTACCTCGATATCGCTGACATTTATGATGTGCCTTTGCTATTCGAAGCATTCGCCGATCGTCAGTATCAAGAGGATGGAAAACTCACTCCTCGAAGCCAAGCTAATGCGGTCTATCATCAACCCGAAGACATTTATAATCAGGCGCTACAAATCGCGACATACGGCAGTGTGAATACCGCCAATGGCACTCGATTGTCTTTGGAGGCCGATACCATTTGCGTGCATGGCGACAATCCAGAATCCATTGCCTTAGTGCAACGAATTAGCCAAGCGATAGCCAAAATGTAAGGAGAAAATTTGAATAATAAATGGTTCACAATTTCCCCAGTTGCCGAATGTGCATTGATGCTTCATTTTGATGATGCGATTTCCGAGCAACAAATAGGTTTCTATGCTGGAGCCATTGGCCAGCACCTTCAAATGGCAGTAATGAATGTTGTCCCAGCCTACCATACGATTCTGGTGGAATATTTGCCTTTTCGACTTGATGAAGTCTCCATCATTTTAGCGATAGAAACATTACTCAATGAGATGGCCGACAAGAAGGTTGCCACGTCTTCACAACACCATGTTATTCCCGTCCTTTATAGTGAAGAAACTGCGTTAGATCTGCCTCGGTTTGTCGAAAAAGGCGTTCACTTGGAACACCTAATTTCACTGCATACCGCTCCTTGTTATTCCGTCTCTGCGATTGGTTTTACTCCTGGGTTTGCATTCCTCTCGGATGTGGATGAGCGCATTTCACTTCCGCGCTTAAGCTCTCCACGCCTACAAGTGCCAAAAGGGAGCGTTGCCATTGCAGACAACAAAACCGCCATTTACCCAAGCGCGACGCCTGGTGGTTGGAACATCATTGGTCGAACGCCACTGGAAGTTTATCAACCTAACAACATTCCGATTACCCCTTTTAATATTGGTGACACTGTCGCGTTTAAAGCTATCTCTGAGAAAGAGTTTTTGAATTTAGGAGGGATGCTATGAGCGAAACAGGATTAAGAGTCATTAAAGCTGGTCCACTAAGTTTAATTCAAGACTTTGGCCGTTTTGGCTTAGCGCATTCTGGCGTGACACAAGGCGGACCGGTGGATGATTACGCTTACAGTTGGTCAAATTATTTGCTCGGTAACTCGGTCAATTGTAGCTCCGTCGAAATCACCTTTGGCCAGACTGCGTTTGAAGTGATGAGGGATTGCCATTTGGCAATTTGCGGAGGCGATTTGTCAGCCACGCTGAATGGCCAGCCGCTTAACAATTGGAGCGACTTCATTGCACGTAAAGGGGAAATTCTGACGTTTGGCTTACCCAAAAATGGCCTAAGAAGTTACCTTTCTATCAAAGGAGGCTTTGATATTGCGCCCCATCTTGGCAGCAGCAGTACGGTCCTTCGCGATCACCTTGGTGGTTTGTCGGCCAATGGCGAAGCGCTCAAAGCGGACGATTACTTAACGTTCAATCCCCATGCTCTGCCAACGCAAAAATCTCGTGCACTCACCTTTCGTTTTAAACCGGATTACAACCTGCCCCTTAAGCTAAGAGTGATTGAAGGTTTCCAAGTGAATGATTTTGATGATCATGAGCGAGATCGTTTGTATCAAACCCGATTTGAAGTGGACACAAACTCCAACCGAATGGGCTACCGATTGGCTGACGGGAAAATTACGCCGCCCTACAGCGGGATTTTATCTGAAGGTATTACCCTGGGCGCGATTCAAGTTCCCCCCAATGGACATCCAATCATCTTGTTGAATGATCATCAAACCATTGGGGGCTATCCGAAAATTGGCTGTGTAGCTCGTATTGATCTTCCCCGTCTGGCTCAAGCCAAACCAGGCCAAGAAGTCCGTTTTATTAAAGGTGATCGTGAAGGATTACAAGACGTTTGGTGCCAATGGGCCAGATTTTTTGGCTATTAATCTGGCCTCTAAGTTACAGGTTTTTATAAAGCGCTTCTCCCGTCGTTTTCGCAAGAGCGACGGGATAACCACGTAATTGAGCCAGTTCAATGGCTTTCTCTTCAATTTCTTGTGGACTCAGTGTCAGTGTCACTGGGTGTTGCCCCTCAATATCAAGTGACGGTGTTACACCAAACCAATGTTGGGCGGTTTTCTGCGCTGCCTGTAACGTTGACGATGCTTTCACTATCTCTATGCACGCATAGTTGTTTGCTGAAAACGAGACATCGGCAGCACGCAAAGTGACGTCATTTCCTGGGATTTGCTGAGCACCAAACAAGGCCTTGCCTGCAGCTTGTGCATCTGAAAATGCAGGTACAAATTGACTCATGTGTTCAATCGCGCCTTGGGTTCGTGAGATGAGAATCTCTTTCTTCCAACCTTGCTGAATTTTTTTCACATATGGCAGTGGCAAACGAGGTTGAGATGACCCCTCTTCACTGCGGACTAAACCGTCTTTAAACAAGGTGATGTCTTGCGTCATGCCATGCAACTGAAAATAACCGTCGCCGTAAGGTGTCAATTGGGCCATCCCCTGTGGCGTGCCCCTTGGGCCATGAAAAATCACTTCTGGCCATTCTTCGTTGCACTTGGACCATTGGGTGACATAAGCCGCCTTAAATTCCACTAAGCGTTGTGTTTTCACGCCAACATGATCATCCAGCGTCCCTGTTTCAAATCCACAGGCATTCACCAAGTAATCCACCGTGAGCGGCTGAGAGGTATTGGATAAAGTCAGTTGCCACTGTTTGCCGTTCCATTGACATGTTTGCAACTCGCTATTGCATCGCACCTCGGTGGCAGGAAACTTGTCGAGAGCTAGACTTGCAATGGCTGACAACCTAAAGACACTCCACCCGTACTCTTGCACCATAACCACGGGATACTTGAGGCTGTTTAAGTCTGCGTGTTTTGCAAACGGAATCATCCACTCATCCATCGAACGCGGATTCGTTGGTTGAGTCATTGACGCTAATGTTGTCAATTGTTCACGTGAGTAGAGTTTGTAATAGTCTTCAGGCTTACCGAGTACTTGGTTACGACGATCTTGTTCAACAAGTGCTTTGTATTCGGTGGCAACCGCTGCCAAACGAGGAAGAAGATCGTTTGGCTCGCCGTCATCGGAATGCGGAATCGCAATGACCGTAGGACGAATATTGATGCTATGAGGAAAAAGTCTTACGCTTTCAATGGACTGCCGGAGCAGTTCAATACATTGTTCGGTCGAAATTTCACGATACAAATTACCACCTGCGTGCAAATGGCAGATAGGAGGGCCATTAACCAACGATGGCCCTTTTTCGAGCAACGTGACTTTATAGCCGAGTTCAGAAAAGTGTATTGCCGCTGTAGCACCCGCTACACCACCACCGACGACTGCGATATGGGTATCGCAATTTGGCGTATTTAACTTATTCATTTATAAACTATCACTATGAATTCTGACGTCAGATTCTACCCCTGTTCGAGCGTGAATAAAATCACAAATTCCCTGAGGTTACTGGCGCTTGACGCTTTTTTGTTCGCTTTATTTTTTAGCGAAGAAGACAAAAGATTTTTCGCAAAAAAAGCTTGACGAGATTATGTTGATTCTTAAATAAATTTGATTTGTGAATAACCCCTCTTCGCTAACTCAGATGTCTCAACGACTCGGCAAAGATTGCACTATTTTGGGCATTCACTTATCCCAAAAGTTATCCACTGATTTTGTGGATAACTGGGATAAGTGAAGTGTGCAATTAGGCGTAACTGTTGTTAACAGGCGTCAATAACTGCTTGATTAAACTTAAGACAACCGCGAACAAAGTCAGTAATGCCAGTAGCGGTAGCATTACCCATAATTGCGGATGAATTTGGGTGGAGAGCTCGAAGCCAAAGTGCATAACGCCTGCGACAGCTACCTCTGCTCCGAGCGTTGCCACCAAGCTTGCAATGATGGCCATCAAGCCAAACTCAGCCCAGATTGTCTGAGTCACCCGCTTTTTCGAGGCACCTAACGTACGATACAAACGAATTTCTTGTTGGCGCTGCGATAAACTCAACCTGAGTAAAGTAAAGATCAGCATAACGCCGGCAATAACACCCAAAATGGCGAGTATCGAGATAGACCAAACAATTTGCTCGATCAGGCTTTGAATTTTCGTCGCCATAGTCCGAATATCAAGCACGCTGACCGTCGGGTGCTGACGAGAGAGCTGGTTAAGAATCCCACCCTGATTTTCTTCAATTCGATAACTCACTAAGTATGAACCTGGCATGTTTGCCATCACATCATTTGAGAAGATGAAATAGAAGTTTGGCTTCATATCCCGCCATTCGACTTTCCGAATCGTATTGACGGTTGCCTTAATGGGCTGACTGTTGATCACAAACGTCAATACATCGCCGATTTTGATGCCCATCTCACTGGCGACTTCGGATTCTACTGAGACTGCATTTTTGGCTTGCCATTCACCTTGCAATACTTGGTTATAGTTTGGTAGTTGATCAGACCACGTCAGGTTGAGCTCACGGCTGATAGCATCATTTCGCTCTTGGCGACCTTGTTGCTGCTCTTGTTTGACGTTTACACCGTTAATTTCAGTAAAACGACCACGAATAATGGGATACGCGTCAGAGCGTAACACTTGATTTTCATCCAGTGCGTTTAAGTAGCTCTCTTTTTCATAGTCAGCGATATTGAGAGCAAAGACGTTGGGCGCATCTGCAGGTAATGTACGTTGCCAATCAAGCAACAAATCAGTCCGTACTAGCCAAATGATCGCCAGCAACATCAAAGAAAGTGCAAATGCCCCCAATTGCAAGCCACTCGCCAATGCTGAGCGATTTATCCGGCTTAATGCGAGCTTAATCGGTGTGGCCAAAGGAAAACGCATCAGCCCCCTACTCACCAACAGTCCAAAGGCAGCGAGTACCACAAATAGGATCAAAATTGCCGCTAAAACAACCCATACCATTACGTTGTTGTAGTAATTGACTAACATCGGCACCACAGGAACCAAAACCAGCCACCCACTTTTACCTATATTTTGTTGCGATCCGTCATCGGGTTGCATCACGCTAACAGCCGAAGTTTTCAATAATGATGAAAGCGGGATCCCCAACGACGGTACAGCAATACAAAAAGCCGTCGCTAATGACACCAAGAACGGCTCAACACCAAAGCTAGGCAACGGTTCTGGCAGCAGGTCTTTGAGCGGAATTCTCAATAGCTGTTCGAGCCCCAGCCCGATGAGCAAACCAACCAACGCGGCAAAAAGAAACAGCAATGAGAGTTGAATGACCAGCCAGCGAATAATCCAACCGCGTTGCGCGCCAATACTTTTCAACATCGCGATGGTTTGCTTTCGCGTAACAACGTAATTTTGACAGGTCAGCACCAAAGTCGTGGCTGCCATAATGATGACAATCGCGACCGTTAGAGAGAGATATTGACTGGTGCGCTCAAACACTTCGCTAGAGCGATCCGCGTTTTCTTGGTCTCGCCAACGATCGCTCGGGCTGAGCTCTACAGCGGACTTAATCGTGGTTAACAGCGGCTTTTCACCAACCAGATAGACGCGATATTGAACTCGGCTGCCTACTTGAATCGCGCCTGTTTTATCAACGTCTGACTGATGAATATAAACCGCAGGCATCTGTTGAAACGGGTTAAAGCTTAATCCAGGTTCCGACTCTATCACGCCAGTGACCGGAAAATCGGCATCACCAATAGTGACAATGTCACCTACTTTAACCGACAATCTTTCCATAACTCGACCATCAAGCCAAAGTTCTCCTGGTTTGACGTGCTCTTGTTTCACGTCGCCTTGAGATAAAACCAACTCTCCGAGCAGTGGATAACTTTCTTCAACTGCTTTTACCATGACTAACTGCATTTCGTTGTCACTAAACGCCATGGTCGCGAAACGAGTCATTTTCGAGGCTTGCACATCTTGCGCTGCAATGGCGAGATCGAGCGTTTGCGGTATTGGATTGGCAGAAACGAAAACGGTGTCCGCTGTTAGGGCATCTTTGCCCTGCTTAACAATCACTTGTTCCATGCGAGTAGCCAGCGCGGACAGCGCAAAAACGGACGAGATGATGAGAATCAACGCCACGCTTATTGGCCACAAATTACCGTGCCGAATCTCTTCGAGGCTCCAAAGGGTTAACCGACGATTGAGAGAGTACTTAGTCATATTACCCCTCTCCAACAAGATGGCCTGAATCCATTTTAATGACCTTCTGACAACGACTGGCCAGATTGTCGTCGTGCGTCACAAGCACTAACGTCGTACCATGTTGTTGATTCAGTTCAAATAACAGATCGATGATTTTTTCTGCTGTGTGTTGGTCTAAGTTGCCGGTTGGTTCATCTGCAAACAAGATTTTGGGTTGAGTCATGAATGCACGCGCTAGGGCAACGCGCTGTTGCTCGCCTCCCGACAGCTGGCTGGGGAGATGTTGAATGCGAGAAGCTAGACCTACCGAGGTCAACAGTGCTTTGGCCCGCTCGTGATCTTCTTCCTCACCTTTTAGCAAACACGGCAACGTGACATTTTGCAGTGCCGTTAAGCTAGGAATTAAGAGAAAACTCTGGAACACAAAACCGATATGCTCGCTACGGATTTGCGCTCGTTGCTCATCATCGAGCTGAGATAATGCTTGCCCTAACAGCGACACGTCACCTGAGGTTGCTACATCCAAACCAGCCAGAAGCGTCATTAGCGTAGACTTCCCGGCGCCAGAGGTTCCGACAATCGCAACGCTTTCGCCTTCTTCAATGACAAGATTTACATTTTTAAGGATTGTTAACTGCTCATTATTAGTAGAGACTTGTTTACTAACGGATTCCGCTTTAATTACTGGAGATGGCATGGTCAGATTGTTTTCCTTACTTATAATGTTTTTCCTTTCTAACGTCGCACACGCAACCGAGAAAGTGTTAATTCTTGGCGACAGCCTAAGTGCAGGATACAACATGTCTGCAGAGCAGGCTTGGCCTAATTTGTTACCAGAAGCATTGAATACATACGGAAAAAACGTAGAAGTGATCAATGCCAGTATCTCTGGAGACACAACCGGCAATGGACTATCTCGTCTGCCTGAGTTGTTAAAAACGCACTCACCAGACTGGGTGCTTATTGAGTTGGGTGCCAATGATGGCTTGCGAGGTTTCCCGCATAAAGTGATCTCTTCAAACCTTTCGCGAATGATTCAACTCAGTAAAGCCTCAGACGCTAAAGTCGCACTGATGCAAATTCGTGTACCGCCTAACTATGGCAAGCGCTACACCGATGCATTTGTCGAACTCTACCCTACGCTTGCTGAACACCACCAAGTCCCGTTGTTCCCCTTTTTCTTAGAAGAAGTGATCGTGAAACCGGAATGGATGATGCCTGATGGCTTACACCCAATGCCCGAAGCTCAGCCTTGGATCGCTCAATTTGTTGCAAAAACGTTTTACAAACATCTCTGATTTTAATGGTCTAGCTCAAATCATTTTACGTTTCTTTACGTTAGCCTAATGCAATTCTCCCCGAATCAGGAATAGTGCATGCGTATAGAACCGATTATTCAAGGCGTTGTTGCTCGTTCTGCCCATCCTTTTGGTTGTGAAGCAGCAATAAAAAAACAGATAGCATTTGTTAAAAAAGCACCACAGATTTCACAAGGACCTAAACGTGTCCTTATTCTCGGTGCGTCTTCTGGTTTTGGCCTTGCCGCTCGGATAGCCCTCGCTTTTGGTGGTGCACAAGCAGACACCATCGGTGTTTCATTTGAACGAGGCCCCTCTGAAAAAGGAACTGGCAGCGCGGGCTGGTACAACAATGTCTTTTTCAAACGTGAAGCTGAAAAAGAAGGTCGCATTGCAATTAATATTGTTGGCGATGCCTTTGCTTCCGAAACTCGTACCCAAGTGATTGAGGTGATAGAAACCTATTTCGAAGGTGAAGTCGACCTCGTGATCTACAGCCTTGCAACAGGCATGCGGCCGATACCAAATCAACCGGGTGAATTTTGGCGAAGTGTGATTAAACCTTTTGGCCAAACAGTGACGGGAGCATCGCTCGATTTAGAGCATGATCGCTGGATTGACACCACGCTCGAATCGGCTACAGAAGAAGAAGCATTGCACACCATTAAAGTCATGGGCGGTGAAGATTGGGAAAGCTGGATTGATACTTTGATCAACGCAGAATCGATTGCAGATGGTTGCCAAACCGTCGCTTTTTCTTATGTCGGACCAGAAACGACCCACCCGATCTATCGCGATGGCACTTTAGGTAGAGCAAAGATTGATCTTCACCAAACCAGTCACTCTCTTAATCTCAAACTCGCCAATTTCAATGGTGGTGCTTACGCCACAGTGTGTAAGGCATTGGTGACGAAAGCCAGCGTATTTATTCCTGCACTCTCGCCTTATCTACTTGCGCTCTACCGTGTGATGAAAGACGAAAAATGTCACGAAGGATGCATTGAGCAAATGCAGCGCTTATTCGCAACGAAACTTTACGGACAAGACCACGTCAGTGTTGATGGCGAACGATTGATTCGGATGGATGATTGGGAACTGGCGCCTCATATTCAAAATAAAGTGAACCAGATTCTAGAAGAAATGGATGCCAATAATTTCCAAGTAATCGGTGATTACCAAGGGTTTAAAAACGAGTTTTTACAGCTCAATGGTTTCGGATTTGACGAAGTTGACTATTCACAAGATATTGACTTACAAACAATTTTGAAATTAACGCCTTAGCCACACAGTGTTCCATTATTGAGATTCAATCTTTTATTTACCCGTCCCGAACGATTTCGGGACTTTTTTTTGGGTAACGCCAACTCTAGCCCCTATACTAACAAGGATGTTTGCCGTCATTATAATTTTAAAACATGAGCTCAAAGCTCATTCAAACAAGGATGTTTGCTCAATGGCAAAATACAGAACGTTGGATTATGAGATTCCAGAAGCAATGCAAGAAAGTTGGCAGAGAATTGTCAACCTGTTGGCGTATATCGTTGATGTACCCGCCGCATTGATTATGCGTATCCAACCCGAACACATTGAGGTGTTTTCTTCCAGTCAAAGTTCGTTAAACCCTTATCATCATGGAGATAGTGAATCGTTAGGACATGGTCTTTACTGTGAAACCGTGATTGAAGACAACAAAGAACTGCTGGTGCCCAATGCTCTGAACGACAAGGAGTGGGATCACAATCCCGATATTAAATTGGGTATGATCGCCTACTGCGGTTTGCCCTTGCTGTGGCCAAATGGCGAGGTGTTTGGCACCATTTGTATGCTCGATGACAAAGAAAACAACTTTGGTCAAACATATCGAGAGTTGCTCGCTGGTTTTCAAACTTCGATAGAAGCGCAACTGTCAGTGGTTTACCAACATCAAAAATTACTGCGCCTCAATGAGCAGCTAAAGGAACGTGTAGATAAGCGTACAACCAATCTTGCGCAACTTAGCTTTAGCTTAAACCAAGAAATAGACCGAAGAAAAGCCGCAGAGCAGCAAGCGCACTATCAGAAACATCATGACCATGGTACTGGCTTTCTGAATCGATGCGCATTAGAGCAGCATTTACAAGGGATGTTAGACGAATGGCGTCTTGGGGATTCCAGTCTGGTGGTGATCCATATCGGATTCACCAATGCCCGTTCAATTCAAACGAAATACGGGTTTGCCTTGTTGGATGATTTGCTGAAAATCTACCGTAACCAAATTGGCGTCATTGAATCTGTGGACTCTATTACTGGCCGCCCAAGCTCGCACGATCTTGTGATCGCGATTCGTGCTGATGACGTTACAGATATCCTCGACAACCTGCTTAACCGGATCATCAATGCGGGACAACGAGGCTTTAAAGTGGGCGAAAGCGAAGCGCATTTGCACTCCTTCATTGGTTTAGCGGTGGCGGACACAACAACCGAAAGTGCCCAACAGCTATTAAGGCATGCCAATCAGGCAATGGTTTTGAGCAAAGATTCCGGCCAGCAGTACGCGTATTTTTCCGCAACTCACGCTGATGCCTTACTTCACCACAATCAAATCGAAAGCTATTTACTGCAAGCGGTAAGAAACGACGATTTAACACTCTATTTTCAGCCGAAAGTTTGCCCTCAAACGCATAAGTGGATCGGCGCAGAGGCATTGTTACGCTGGAGTCACCCTGTTTTGGGAGACATTTCCAATGAAGCCTTGATTCATATGGCTGAACAGAATGGGCTGATCTTTGAAGTAGGTGCGTTTGTACTACGCTCTGCTATCGAAAAAGCAAAAGAATGGTCAGCGATCGTGGAACATTTCCGAGTGGCGGTGAATGTGAGCGCGATTCAGCTTAAAAATCCCCTTTTTGCAGAGCAAGTTCAGGAACTGCTCATCGCCTATCAACTTCCGGCGCAATATCTTGAACTTGAGGTAACAGAAAGCGGTTTGATCAGTGATGAAGTGGTGGCACGTGCTACCTTAGAGCGGTTGCATGAACTAGGAGTGACATTGTCACTTGATGACTTTGGCACTGGCTACGCCTCTTTCAGTTATTTGAAAAAGTATCCGTTCGATGCGATCAAAATTGATAAGAGTTTTGTTCAGCATATTGATAAGTCGGAAGAAGACAAAGAGATCATCCGTTCAATTATCCATGTGGCTAAAAAGCTCGATTTAGAGGTGGTGATGGAAGGCATCGAATCCGACCTACAAGAGGATTTCTTGATCCGCGAAGGATGCGATATTGGCCAAGGATTTCTGTATGGCAAGCCAATGCCCGGCAGTGAATTTGTTCAAGGTTTATACAGTCAGAACTTTTTAGGCACCCCTCGCTTCGCATATCACACATAATTGCATCGCTTTTAGGGATAATTTCGACAAGCAGACGCCACACACCATATAGTTGCTTTACTCTTACGTCGGCGATTTCTATAATCGCCGCTTTTCTGTTTCTAAAAGGCTGTTTGTTATGGACCAGTTGATTGCAAAACTCAAAAAGCTTGAAAAGCAAAATTATCGTGCATACCAGCAAATCAAAGGGCAGTACAATTTTACCGATTTTGATCTGTTTATTGATCATATCCAATCTGACCCCTACGCTTCTGCTTCACGCTTCCGCGCTTTTCGTGCTTGGTCCTTAACTGGGCTTTCTTGGTTAAAAGAGGAGTCTGCGGCGTTCCAACTTGGCGCAAGAGATTTCATCGCTCGTAGCTTTGCCGAATTCGCCAAACAAGAAAACGCCATTGCCATTTCTTTGCATGGACAAACCGTTTTAGATAGCACTTCTGTATTATTTAAGGAAGAAGGGATTGAACTGCGTTTTCGAGTCAATCTACCCGCTGAAGGCCGTGACATTCTGGCAAAGAAAGCGATTAATATCATTACCTTCCACTTACCGAAGTTTATCCGTCGTTGCACGATCGAACGTGAACTTGATAAAGACGCACTATTGACGCACTGTCAGGTTGTCGAAGACCAAGAGGCATTGCGCGAACAACTAGAAGCCAGTGGCCTCGTGTCATTTGTTGCCAATGGTAGCATCTTGCCTCGAGTGGCAGGTAACTGCGATCTTCCAATGAAAGATGCTGTTGAGTTCACGGCGCCAGAATCACTGCAAGTTACGTTACATGCGCCAAATCGTGGCTATGTCACTGGTTTGGGGATTCCGAAAGGGATCACTTTGATTGTCGGTGGTGGCTTTCATGGCAAATCAACCCTGCTGAATGCCATTGAACGTTCGATTTACAATCACATTCCTGGTGATGGCCGTGAATACATTGTCACCGATGGGTCAGCAATGAAAATTCGTGCTGAGGAAGGCCGCTGCGTTCATCATTTGAATCTTTCCAACTACATTAATCATTTGCCAATGGGCAAAGATACGGCAGACTTCACCACGCAAGACGCATCAGGTTCTACCTCTCAGGCTGCGTGGTTACAAGAATCTGTCGAAGCGGGCGCTTCAACGCTATTGATTGATGAAGACACATCAGCCACGAACTTCATGATTCGCGACGAGCGCATGCAAGCGCTTGTCGCAAAAGGTGATGAGCCAATCACACCGCTGGTGGATCGTATCGGTCAATTACGCGATGAATTGGAGATCTCCACCATCATCGTCATGGGTGGGTCAGGCGATTATCTGGATGTTGCCGATAACGTTATCCAGATGCACGACTATCAGGCATTGGATGTGACCGAGAAAGCAAAAGAGGTGATTCAGTTGCACCCTACTCAACGTCACAACGAATCTGAAGCACCTTTGGTGACATTCCCTCCTCGCGCACTCCATTGTTCTGCGTTGATGAACATTCTAACGGATGGAAAGTTCCGTGTATCGGCGAAAGGTAAAGACAGCCTTCGCTTTGGTAAAGAGTTTACAGACCTTTCTGCACTTGAGCAGTTAGAATCAAGCGATGAAGTCAACGCGATTGGTTGGGTTTGGTATCAGCTTGCCCAACACACGGGATGGAACTCAAACCCCGCTAAACAGATCAACGAATTATTGGGCGATGCTTGGTTCCAGAATATGCCTCAGCATGGTGATCTCGCCAAACCGCGTCCAATTGATGTGATGGCGGCGTTAAATCGCATGCGAAAGTCACAGTTTCGTAACAACCATTAAACGATAACGTGTGTCCATAAAAAGCGCAGTTTATACTGCGCTTTTTCTTTAGTTATTCTTAACTATCAGTGAGATGGGCCATCTGTGACTTTTACCATTACAACCGAGCGATTGATTCTGCGTGATTTCACGCCTCACGATGTTGAAGCGTATTTTCAACAGTGCCAAGACCCAAAATACCAACGTTTCTATTCCGATGAAGATTGCTCGGCAGAGAAATGTGCATTCTTAGTGAACTTATTCTATGAGCAAGCACAGCAATCCCCTCGGCAAGCCTATCATCTTGCTGTCACAGATCGCTTTACCGGCGAGTACATGGGCATTGCAGGGCTAAGGTTGGAAAATGATCAACAAGCCTCAAGTGGTTGCGGTTTAAAACGCACTTTCCATCACAGTGGTTTAGCGGTAGAAGCGATGTCTGCCCTACTCGATTTCGCTTTTAACCAACTGAATGTCCATCGGGTTTACGCGGAAACCATTTCGAAAAATCGCCCAGCGATTAAGTTATGCCGTCAACTTGGCATGACACAGGAAGCGGAATTCATAGAAAACCGCTTCTTTAAAGAGACTTGGTGGAACACGGTGGTGTTAGCAGTTCGAAGATCGCAGTGGTCCCCCGAATTGTTCAAAGATGACCAATAGACGTCATTGGCTCTCTGCGACTATTGGATGTCAGTGGCGTAAAACGTTCCACGCTTCGCACAGCACGCGAAATTTCTCTGCATTGCCGTTGTCACGATCTGGATGCCAACGCAATGCGAGCCTTCTCCAACGCTTACGGATATCAACGGCCGTTGCGTGTGGATCGAGTTCAAACAACTGCAACGCTTTTTCTCTGTCGATGGGCTCCCCTTCATGATGCCCAACAAAACGACGATAACGCGTCCAGAACTCGTTCAAAAGACGTTTAACTTCCCCTTCATTCGCTTCGTAGTTTTGCCACTGGACGTAGTATTCTCTTAAAGGATCATCAACGTCTATGGTGTGACCCGCGCAAGCATGACTCGACATCAAAACGATATTCATCGCCTCAACTTGAAGCCAATGGTCTGGGTAAAGCGTTTCTTGTAACTGATAAAGCGCATTCATGATCAGAAAGTTGCGCTTAAAAAGATCTTTGTCGGGAGAAGGATCAAGTTGGTGAATCAATCCCAGCTCACCTAAATGTGAAGCGAGAGTGTGTACCTTCCAGCCACTTGGCTGCTGACGTAATACTTCTAAAATCGGCCATAACAACGGGTTTTCCATGTAGGTTTGGAAAGTGGCCGCCAAATTCGTTTGCTGCATCCTATTCGCCTATCTGAATTTGCTTGCTCCTTTTATTCAAAGTCAGGATAGCCAATTTGTCGAGCAAGATTTCATTTTGACTGTCAGTTCGTGAAGCAGTGTTGAAAAAAAGAGACAGCACATTGGCTGTCTCTCACAGTCTGTGATGTGAAATAAGGCTTAAATCACACCAAGCTCTCTTAAACGCTCCATCAGATAGCTATGCGCGGTGTAACGCTCAGAAAGAACTACGTCAGGTTTAGGATGAAGAAACAATGGCAGTGAAATGCGCGACTGCGTTTGACGTTCACCCGTTGGGTTGATCACGCGATGTGTGGTTGACGGGAAGTAACCACCTGACGCCTCTTGCAGCATGTCGCCGATGTTAATAATTAAGTTGCCAAAGTCACACGGCACATCAATCCAGCTGCCATCTTTCGCTTTCACTTGTAGGCCGGGCTCATTTGCCGCTGGTAATACGGTCAACAAGTTGATGTCTTCATGCGCAGCCGCGCGAATAGCGCCCGGCTCTTCATCACCCGTCATTGGTGGATAGTGCAACACACGCAATAAGGTTTTGTCACTGCCATTGATCATCTCAGACAGAGCAACAGAAAATCTTTCCTGAACCTCTTTCGGTGCGTGGGCTTCAACCCAGCCTAGCAGTTCGGAAGCAAAGGCATTTGCACGCTCATAATATTCCATGATTTCTGCTTTGAGCTGCTCTGGCATTTGCCCCCAAGGATAAACGTGGAAGTATTCCTTGATGTCTTTAACGCTATGCCCTTTCGCCACTTCAGAAACCGACGGTGGGAAGTAACCATCTTGTGTTTCAACATTAAAATGGAAATCGTGTTTTTGTTCCGTTGAGAAAAACTCGTACCAGTTCTTATAAATCGATTCCACCAACTCTTTCGGAATTGGGTGATTTTTCAAAACGCCAAACCCAGTTTCGCGCAGCGATGTGACAAATTGTTCTGCTGCATCATCAGCAAGATAATCGACAGTTTCCAGTTTCATGACTTCACTTTCTTTTTGTTTTTTTGAATTAGAGTCCGGATTCTAGTAGCACAAGCAAATGTAAATCAAACTTTAATGAAATGTATTGCCGCAAACGGTTAAATGTTGTGCCGATGCGCAAGCTATCAACATATTTCGTAATCGACATACCCGCTTACTCTCTCTAATTACATCTCACGTACCATCAGGGCGGATGTCGCGTACACAAATTAATTGAACAACGTTCAATAAGCTGTCATCATTTCACGCGATTGATGCGAAAACTAAGGGAATAGAATCACGATGAAGAAAGAAAACTTAATGGCAAAACAAAATCCTCTGCTGCTCTTGACGCTCGGCTATGCTGTCATCTTCGTTTTCTCTGCGGTATCGCCGACCTCTCACGCCGTGTGGATTGCTGAAATCATTCCAGCTGTTGCCATTCTTGCGACGATCATTTGGCTCAGTCGACGCTTTACCTTTAGTCGTACCGCGTATCTACTGATGTTTGTTTGGCTTTGTCTACACACCATTGGCGCAAAATACACCTTCGCCGAAGTGCCATTTGATTGGTTCAATCAAATGATTGGCTCGGAAAGAAACAACTATGATCGTTTGGCCCACTTTTCTATTGGCCTTTACGCTTATCCCATTGCAGAGTACTTAGTAAAACAGCATAAACAGTCGTTCACTTTTGCTTCGTTGTTTGCTCTGTTTGCGATTATGAGCTTAGCCGCTGCCTATGAAATTATTGAATGGTGGTATGCCGCCCTCGCCGGTGGTGACGAAGGCATCGCTTTTCTCGGCTCTCAAGGTGATATCTGGGACGCACAGAAAGACATGCTGTGCGACACCTTGGGAGCGCTTACCTCATTAATGCTTTTGCGTCTCCAAGGTGTTGGCCGCAATCCAGCTTAAATAGGGCTGAAAGCCTGCAGCAATGTCGAGTTGTACAATTTGCGGCACTTCGTAGTTGTGCAACTCACGTATCGATTCTTCCACCAGCGTATAAAGCGATTTTTTGCTTTTTATCACCAGCAGCGTTTCACTGTCGTGGCAAACCTCTTCTTGCCAAACATAATGGCTAGTCATCGGTATTTCTTGAATACACGCCGCAAGTTGTTTGCTCAATAGCGCCTTAATGATGGCATGTTTGTTCTCATCATCATTGGTGGTGGTCAACACCACACAAAAGTCATGGTTTGAATCACTCATAATGCTCTCTCAATAACTGGATAAACTGCGTTGTTTTTTCATCAAGCTCCCCTTTTGCGGTATAGATTCCGACATTACCGAGTTGCTGGCGATTGATCACCAACGTTTCGATTTCCCTTGCGGCCATCCATTCGCACATACGATCACTATAGGGCATGATCGCATCGCTGCACTTTAATAGGTCTAAACTTGCGAACAATGAGTCAACATCATAGATTGCTCTGTCTTCTAGCCTGGATGCTGACAGTTCAAACGGCGATGTCATGTGGTCAGCAAGAACTGAACGGTGACGGGCATGATCGGGCGTGACTCGCAGCAGCGGGTAGCCTTTCTGTTGTTCTAGGCGCTTTTCACACTCTTTTGAGCGAATTTTCAGTAACGGGTGCTCACGGCGCACAAAGTAAGCCTCGTTGTCTTGAAATAATGGGATGAAATGTACCTTACAACGCTCGTGGAGGCCTTGGACTTCATGGCCAACAAAAAGATCCAACTCCCCTTGAACCAGATGATGCATAAGCGACAAGTTGTTACCAAATTCAAGGTGTAACGAGGTATTGGGAATACGTTCTTGGTAGCTTTCTACACTCTGTTTGACAAATAGCTCCCACCAAGCCTCACCAGTACCAACTTTTAATTTACCAAAATGACGTTGTTGCATATCGGTAAAACGGTGCATCAACTGAGCATGTTTTTCTTGCTGCTCTTGGGCATAGGATTTAAACATCCGGCCATATTCTGTCAACTCGACACCTTTGGAGCGGCGATGAAATAGAGAGACACCAATATCACTCTCGAGCTTTTTGATGGCGGCGGTCAGCGTTGGTTGGCTAATATGCAGTTTTTCCGCCGCTTGTTTGATATTCAGTTCATGAGCGACGGTTAAAAAATAACGATAGTTTTTGTTCATGGTTCATCTCTCGCACAGCACACATCATCGGATCGCACGGCGTTAAACGGTAAAGATCACATTTCTGCTGGCTAATTTATCCTCAATTGAACTTAGCACAGCATGCGTTGCTGATGATATAAAAAAAACCTATATCAAACCAAATGTAATCTATTTTTATTGTGAACTCAGAAAGACTACATTGATGCTAACAAAAAGCTTAAAGAGGTTTTAGCGAATGGAAAACAAATGGTGGCACGATGCGGTCGTCTATCAAATCTACCCGCGTAGTTTTTGCGATTCAAACAACGACGGCATCGGCGATTTAAATGGCATTATCGGCAAACTCGATTACCTGAAAACACTTGGTGTGAACGTGCTTTGGCTCTCACCCGTGTATAAATCGCCTATGGACGACAACGGCTACGACATTTCTGATTATCAAGATATCGCTGCGGAATTTGGCACCATGCCCGATATGCAAAACTTACTGGTTCAAGCAAAAGCGCGTGATATCCGTGTCGTAATGGATCTGGTTGTCAACCATACCTCTGATGAACACCCTTGGTTTGTAGAAGCACGGAAATCAAAAGACAACCCTTATCGTGACTACTATATTTGGCGCGATGCGAAACCTGATGGCAGTGTGCCCGATGACCAAGGCTCGATTTTTGGTGGCAGTGCTTGGCAATGGGATGAAGCCACACAACAGTATTACTTCCACCTATTTTCTAAGCGACAGCCGGATCTCAATTGGGAGAATCCTAAAGTCCAGCAAGAAGTACACAAGATGATGAACTGGTGGATTGACCAAGGTATCGGTGGATTTAGGCTCGACGTGATTGACTTGATTGGCAAAGAGATCGACAAAGGCATTACTGGTAATGGTCCAAGACTGCATCCACTACTGCAGGAAATGAACAGAGCGACGTTTGGCGACAAAGATCTACTAACCGTTGGTGAGACATGGGGAGCAACCCCAGAAATTGCAAAATTGTATAGCGATCCTGAGCGTCATGAACTCTCTATGGTGTTCCAATTTGAGCACATCACGCTCACTTGGCAACACGGTGACAAATGGAACCCTATTCCACTTGATCTCAAACAATTCAAACACGTACTGACCAAGTGGCAAACCGAGTTATCGAACCAAGGTTGGAACTCCTTGTTTTGGAACAACCATGATTTACCTCGTGTGGTCTCGAAATATGGTGATGACAAACGCTATCGTGTTGAATCAGCGAAAATGCTGGCAACGGCGTTGCATTTCCTCAAAGGCACGCCTTACATCTACCAAGGTGAAGAGATCGGTATGACTAATGTCGCGTTTGAGTCGTTAGATCAATACAAAGACATTGAAACGCTGAACTTCTACAAAGTAAAAACAGAATCAGGGGTGTCACATCAACATATGATGGACGCGATACATGAGAACAGCCGTGACAATGCTCGCACCCCAATGCAGTGGTCCGCATCCCCAAATGGTGGATTTAGTCAGGCGGAACCTTGGATTGAAGTGAATCCAAATTATCCAGAGATCAACGTGGAACAAGCATTGGCAGATTCAGATTCCATTTTCTATCACTACCAAAAGCTGATTGAACTGCGCAAACAGCACCCAGCGATCGTCTATGGCGATTTCACCCCACTGTTTGCAGAGCACGATAGTGTGTTTGCTTATGTCCGCTCACATCAAGATGAGCAACTGCTGGTCATCAACAACTTTAGCGATCAAGATGTTTCATTAGAGTTGCCGGATAATCTGCAAAACAAAGAAGTTAACTGCTTGATTTATAACTACGATTTGTTGGACGCGCTCGGTGTGACATTGTCACTAAAGCCGTATCAGTGTTACGCATTTAAACTTAAATAAAGAATCAAAAAGGGAAACCACGTGGTTTCCCTTATTTTTACTCTATTTCAGCTTGGCTTTCCCACCAATAATTTTATAAGCGGGGGTTCCTCTGATGAGGCTATCACGCGCAAACTCACTATCACAGTTGGGGCAATGGCATGCTTTTTCACAGTAATTGTCGACGATACGCTCTTTAAAGCATTTCACTAAAGCGCCCTTTCCTCCTTTTCGATATTTAAACAGTAAGGCACGACATTTGCTGCAAATAATCTCAACCGTTCGTTCGGGGGCTTTTTTGTTTGGCTTGGCCATCAGTTATCTAATTCCGGTTTCACCCACACTTGGCTGAAGTCAAACCAGCCTAGCGCATTGCATTTTGCGTTTTGCAGCGCACCACTGTGATCTTTGTTGACCCCTAACCAACAATGGAACATCGGGATAACTTGGCAACTGCGCACTAATTGTCGACCGATTTCACGCGCGGGAAACTCTTCGCAGCCTCCTTCTCGCCACAGGTCTACGAGTTGACTCCAGCGAGCAAAGTCACCATCCGTGCTCATCGACTCAATATTGCTGTAATCCAATAACCAACCCGCCAGTGCGTCATCCCGATTCGTCGCAATGCCCATGGCTTTGATCCAAACATCCACACTCTCAGGTTCTTGCAAAGACGCATCATATTTCACGAACTCCACATCAATGTGGTAACGCTTGAGAATGGTCTTAATGGTTTTCGCGATCACGGGAAACATCGGATGCTGAGCTTGATACGCCACTGAAATTCTTGCTAGTTCTGTCGGGGGCTCCATATTGGGCTTCGGGTAAAGATCGATCCAGCCGGGTTTGATGCCAAACGCTTGCAGCAACCCGAGTTCGATCACTTTCTCTTGAGGAACGTAGCTAAACAGCTGATAACCGTTGAGAACGGAAGCTAAAAATTCCGCCCAGCGAGGATCTTTTGCCACACCACAACGTTTATTAAGCAACAGAAAAGTACAACCTGGGTCGAGTTCCACTTCATCAGATAACGAGGAAGCGTCCATGATGGGTTTGCTTAAGCTTGGGTAGACCATCGACGAGTACGCTTCGTCAATCACCCACACTTCCACTTGGTCCAGTAGCGGACGAAAGCCAAAATAGCCGTCAAATGCGCGAAGAATTAGCCTTTTATCGTCGTTCGATTGAATCATATAGGGGCCCGTTCCGACTGGGCGAATGTGGTAATCCTCACTGCGCAGCCTTTCGGGCAGCAGTATTTTGGCTTGAGATTCACTCAGCGCCAAAGGCAGATGAAAATCGTCTTTAAACAGGTGAATATCCACCACCCATGGGCTGGGTGTGGTCACAGATTGAAGATGAGAAAAAAGATTGAGTCTGCGCAGCTCTAGCAAGCTTTCAATCACCATGTCGGTGGTCAGTAGCTCACCATTGTGAAAGCGAACACCTGGTCGCAGGTAAAAACGCCAGTGTTTGGCACTGCGCATTTCCCATGTATGTGCCAGATCGGGTTGCAAAACGTCGTTATCATCGAGCTTGGTTAAGCCACTAAAGATTTGCCGTGCAATATGAATTTCCGTTCTGCGCATCTGTAAATGCGGATTGAGCATAGAGAGTGGTCGGTAATAAGGTAAACGAACCACCTGTTCCCCTTCTCGGTGCTGCAAACCAAGATAGCCTTGGATCACCTGCGTGAGTTTTGCCGCGTCACTGTCTAATACTTCGAGCGCTTGACCAATTTTCCCTTCTTCCAAATAGCGCTTGGCAAGGTTTTCACTCACGTCTGCTTTGCTGCGCTTGAAAATAAGCTGGGAGAGCTTGCCGCGCCCCGCGGCGGGATGCCACTCAATCCAGCCTTCTTCTTCAAGTTTGTTTAGAACGATGCGAGCGTTGCGACGGGTGCAGAACAGAATTTCAGTGATGTCTTCAAGCTGAACATCACTGTTTTTACCGTCGAAGTGTTGGAAAAGCGTTTCAAATTGGACTCTTAGACGCGGGCTACTCATAAAACGGGAAATTTCGTCGTTGAATTCGGTAGCCCTAAGTTTCCTTATTTTTGCTTAACAGTGCAAACGATTTTCACGCATCGATTGCAACGCCTAATTGCTGCGAAATTTCAATGAGTTGAGATTCAGAATCTAACTTGATTGACCATTTGCACTCCGCACCGTTCGCCACCAAAACATTGGCGCCACGACCAATCAGTTGAACAGCATCGACCTGAGCGTTTAAAGTGACACTGTGACTACCTTGCAACCTCACAACGACTTCATGTGGCGTGACGATGATTTTACCGTGGCTAAATTCGATCACCATGTTAAACGCCACGCTCTTTGTGCTGTTTAACAGCAATGGTCAAACGGCTGGTGCAGACCAATCTCTCACGTTCATCTGTAATGGTGATTTGCCACACTTGCGTTGATACACCGAGATGGATTGGTGTCGCCGTGCCAATCACATAACCACTACGCATCGGGCGAATATGGTTGGCATTAATATCAAGCCCAACACAATAAGAACCGGCAGCCACGCAAAAATTGGCCGCTAAAGAGCCGAGTGTTTCAGCAAGCACCACCGATGCGCCACCATGTAACATCCCGAGTGGTTGATGAGTAAAACTGCAAACCGGCATGGTTGCAGTCAGAGAGTTTTCGGTAAACCCGGTGTATTCGATTTGTAAGTGTTCAATAAGCGTATTTTTTGAGGTTGCGTTTAGGGTCGCTAAATCGATCGGTTTTTTCCAAATGCTCATTCTTTTGCCAGATTTTCGTTACAATTGGCGCTAGTATATACCCAAAATTATCGATATGGAGATTGTTATGTCATCGTGGTTGAAAGCTTCTGCACTCATCGCCGTTGCTGGGCTTACTGCTTGCACTTCTTCCCCTACTGGGCGTAATCAACTGCTGATGTTTTCAGATAGTGAGATGTCCACGCTCGGTGCGAACTCTTTTGAGCAGATGAAAAAAGAGATTCCGATCAGCCAAAACAAAGCGACCAATCAATATGTTCAATGTGTTGCGAAAGCGATTACCGACACCATTCCCCCTCAGCCCGGTTTCAAAGAGTGGGAAGTGGTGGTATTTGATAGTGACCAAGTGAACGCTTTTGCCCTGCCAGGGGGAAAAATTGGCGTTTATACTGGCTTGTTGAATGTTGCGGTTAACCAAGACCAACTGGCGACGGTCATTGGCCATGAAGTGGCACACGTACTCGCAGAACACAGCAATGAACGTCTCTCTCAAAGTCAGCTTGCCAATGCCGGATTGCAGTTGGCCAACGTTGCCATCGGTGCGTCTGAGTATAAGCAGTATCAACAAATTACCATGGCGGCTCTGGGGGTTGGTGTGCAATATGGGGTAATTTTACCTTACGGCCGCACCCAAGAATCCGAAGCCGATATTGTCGGCCTAGAATACATGGCAAAAGCAGGATTCGATCCAAAACAGAGTGTAGAACTGTGGAAAAACATGGCGAAAGCCTCAGGCGGAAACCAACCTCCCGAGCTACTTTCAACTCACCCATCCCACAGTACGCGCATCAAAGATTTGCAGGACAAAGCCAGTAAATTGCCCGTTTACCAAGGTAAATCTCCGAGCTGTAAAGCTTAAACATAAAGAGCTCCGTGAAGGAGCTCTTTATTATTGGAAATACGACACTTTTTCTAGAGGCAAGGGATTGGCTAGGAGCCAAGAATCAATAGCGGTAAACGCATCAAATCATCGCCCGTTGCCGCAAAATACCAGATGATCGAAACAAAACCCGCCACAGACATAAGATACCAAGCAAACGCAAAGCACTGACCATAACGCGTCAGAGGAAGAAGATGGCTATGATGTCGGCCACGCCATTCCATCACAATCTCTAACATCCCCATAATGAGCAGAAAACCAAACAGAGTTAAACCTAATGCATAGGAAAGATACACACCCGCAGCCGCGGTGAGTACGCCGCCAACGAGCCCCACCCAACTGTTCATCGAAAACGTGATGCTTTTGAGAATATGCCCACCATCTAATGGGAGAATGGGCAGTAAGTTAAACAAGTTTAATAAGGCGTTAAACACCGCTAGCGCTGCGAAAAAAGCCTCGCCCGTCAGCCAATAGGTCACCACCAGAATTACGCTGAGGATCAGACCAAAGAACGGCCCCATAATGGAAATTACCACATCCTGCCAACGGGTATTTATTTTATCGTCGCTGAGCGCCATACCGCCAAAAAACGGAATTAGGTAAAACCCTTTGGTTTGCATGCCAAAGTACTTCATTGCACGAACATGGCCATATTCGTGAATCACCAAACAAGCAATCAACGCCAGCGCAAACTGGAATGAAAACAGCCATGAATAAGCAGCCAAACTCATTGAAGCAAGGGCAACTTTGATGATCTTGGCACTTTTAAGTGCTTTCATACCCAGAGAAATTAAGCCAATCAGGCTAAAACGGCGCTCTTCTTGACGTGGTTGCACGGGCACTTGCTGCTCGATGTCTTTTTCGTTTCGACTCCCCTGCGCCACAAGCTGATCATTGACACCGCATTGGTAGTCCAATTGAAATGGTTGCCACGTTAAATGACCTTTGAGCTGACAGTTTAGCGTCTCTTCGCCCGCCATAAGGTGAAACTCATGAACAAACTGCCCTTGTTGTCCGTGCGTTGCATCACGCTGAGAAACCAGAGTGTTGTCCCAAAAAAGCTGCTGCCAACCTGCCATTGAGCCTTCAAGTCTCAACGAGCGCCCAAGAAATTCGATATTTAATAATTCCAACGTTTACTCGGCTATCCAAATAGACAAAGGCCCCATTATGCCTGTGCACAATGGGGGTTAAAAGCGCCCTTCTTCTGAACAGCGCACAATTTGAACAGATAGCACGCAATTTTCCCATAAAATAATCAAAATGTTTCTGGTCAAACCATTCATTGAAAAAATATCTCCATAATACATCGCCTTACAGATACAGACTTGATCTATGCATCAAATTTACTGTTTAAAAAGCACACTAACTTTGACACTTTCGCTTACATTAAATTAACATCCATGTTACATAATAGAATTAATACTCAACTCAATAAGTCGAGTTGCATAACAAACAACAATTACAAGGACATCTGTCCACAATCACACACCCTAGGAGGGTCAAGGATGAACAAGAAGAACTGCTCTCTGCTGACAATATCGATATTGTTTGCCTGCCATGCCAACGCCGCTGGTTTCCAAGTAGCGGAACATTCAGCGTCTGGTCTTGGTCGAGCGTTTTCCGGTGAAGGGGCTGTTGCTGACAACGCTTCGGTACTGGCGAGAAACCCAGCCGCGATGACACTATTTGAAAACGCACAGTTTTCTGGTGCCCTGTCTATCGTTGATCCAGAGGTCAATGTCTACGATAAAACGAATGGTGAACAATCTGATGATGTTGCGCCTTTGCAACTTGTTCCAGCGGCCTATTACATCAGCCCTATCAATGAGAAGTGGGCATGGGGTATTGGTATGTTTACCAACTACGGTGTGGCGACTGACTACCCAGACGACATTTCGGCTGGCGACATGGCTGGTGATACCGCATTGGTTTCAGTGGGGATCAACCCCAATATCGCCTATCGCGTTAATGAAGCGTTGAGCGTAGGCGCCGGTGTGAATTTTGTTTATGCGCACGCAGAGTTGACTCGTCACAAGGGTTCTCTCGCGCCTCTGTTTGGATCGACCGATAAATCTGAAAACCTGATCGGGATGACTGGCACGACCTTTGGTTACGGCTGGAACGTTGGCGCACTCTACGAACTCAGTGAAAAAACACGCTTTGGTTTGGGTTATCGTTCTAAAGTCGATCTGGATTTCGATGATGGTGAGTTCAGCAGCTACGACTCAGGCATCGCCACGGCCCCTAAAGTCGATGGCCGTTTACAGATCAGCCTACCTTCCATCATTGAAGTCTCGGCATACCATGAATTTAACGAACAATGGGCGATGCACGCCGGTTGGCAACAAACCGAATGGAGCACATTCACCGAGCTAAAGGCAACGTCTCCACAGTGTAACGATGGTACCGCTGGTCAATGTTTCTATAAACCAGAGCATTACGAAAACAACAATCGTTATTCACTTGGTGCAACCTATCAAATGAACGAAAGCTGGACTCTTCGCGCAGGCTTAGCATTTGATGAACAAGCCGGTGAAGCAACCCTCAGCATTCCTGACAGCGACCGTTTCTGGTACAGCGCAGGCCTAACTTACTTGATGAGCGATAACATGACGATCGACGCGGGCTTTGCACTGGTTAAGAGCCGTTCTGGTTCATTCAAAGAAACCAACGCAGCAGATGAAGTGCTTGAATTCGAAGCAGAAGGCACGGCCTACATCAGCGCGATTCAAATGAACTACACCTTTAAGTAATTAGGATTGATGGAGTATAACGATGAAACATACCTTTAAATTATCGCTACTATGTTCAGCAATCCTACTTGCGGGTTGTGGTGACAACACAGAAAGCTCAGGCACGACAGGTTCAGTGACTTTTGAACCAAGCGTTCAAGAATTGTTGGGGCGCGAGACAAGCATTAACTTCAATCTAAAAGGCACCTCGGCTTCGGTTCCACTACCGTCTTATGTGTTAATGGACACCACAGACGGCACTCTTGGCATTCCAACGAATGGTGATGACGCTTTAACCAATCCACGCGCGGCAATGAACACTATGGATGGTTGGTCAACATCAATGCCCATTGTTCTTCCATTTGAAGGAGCGGGATTTAATGAAGGAATACTTACATCTGGTGTAAGTGTTATAAAACTCAATCAACGGTTAACAGATTGGGATGGGCAGTCGAATCCAATTGATAAGGTTTTAGCGATCAACACAGACTTCGTTGTTCAAACCAAAGGAAACTCGTTGTTCATTGTCTTTACAGATTCTCTTAACGAGTCGAGCGAGTATGTTTTCTCGGTATCAGACACCGTGTTGGATAAAAATGGTAACTCGGTTGGTACATCCACAAGTTATGCAACGGCAAAATCAACACAGGTTGTTTATGAGTCCGGCAGCTTAGCCTCCGTACAAAAAATTACCAAAGCGACAGAAGGCATTCTTGGTATGGCAGGCGTGATTCCATCGGATATCGTCTACTCATCTTGGTTTAGTACACAGTCTATTGGCGATACTTTAGCCGCCGTAAAGGGCGTAACCGCAACTGGTTTTTCAACAGGGCCAAACACGCTAAACACCGTCTATAAAAATGACTCAAATCCTGGGGCAGTAGACCTAACTACAGCCTACACACTAACATTTGGCGCCACTAAAGATTTCTCTACTGCACTAAGTGAAGACGGTGATTTTGACAAATATATAGCCGAAGGTGATGCAACAGCAATTGCAACACTAAAAGGTGGCATCAACTTCTTGTATGGCCAATCTGGTGCTCAGGTGGACGTCACCTCTGGCACAGCAAGGCTTCCTTATTATCTTGAAACGGGTGCTAACTGGAATTCACAACCTTTTGTTTCGGCCATGCCAAGCTTAGCAAAACTGAGTGCCGCGCTAAAAATCCCAGCTGAAGCCGCCAACATTCAACAGCAACTTTCAACAGGCGATTTTGCCAATGATCCTGTTGATCTAGCCAACTTAGCTACAAGCCCAACAGAACAGTTGAAATTGGTTGGCTCAAAAATTACTTTGTTAGATGGCTCGCAACTGGACTCAGAGCGAATCATTACTCGATACTCTCCTGTGCCAAAGGTGAAATCGTTGCAAGAGGTTGAGTTTCTTTTATTTACACCCAACGCCCAAACGCCGAGCGATGTTGTTATCTATCAGCATGGTATTACCACTGCAAAAGAAAATGCTTATGCGTTTGTCTTTAACTTAGTCAAAGAAGGGGTTGCAGTTTTAGCTATCGACTTACCTATTCACGGCACTCGCAGCTTAGATGACCAACGTTCTGCCAATGCTAACGTACTGGCGTATTTGAATCTCACTAATTTACCTGTCGCACGTGACAACGTCCGTCAAAGCATCCTTGATGTGCTTGGTCTTCGTGCAAGTTTAGTGATTTCTGCAAAAGGTGGCTTGCTTGCTAGCAGCCCACTTTCTGGATTTAACCCTGCTGCTGGTTCTAAAGTACGTATGCTTGGGCACTCTTTAGGCGGTATTGTCGGTACCTCTGCAGTTGCTACAGCGAACCAAACACTTGGCAGCCCAACTGCCGACGTTTTATATACGTTTAGTGCAGCGTCTATCCAAAACTCCGGTGGTCAAATTGCTAATTTACTTTTGGGTTCAGAAAAGTTTGGACCGATTATTAAGCACCAATTAACGCTGGCTTCTACAGATCCAAGCTTCCCTAGCTACAAAGAATCTTGCGGCAGCATCACTGACGAACAAGAAATCGTGGTTTGTTATAACAAGTTTGTTAATAACGTAGATAACCGTAGTGAAGCACTTAAGATGTCGGGCGTATTCAGCAGCTTTGCATACGCAGCACAAACGGTATTGGATACAATCGACCCATTTACCAATGTGGCAGGTTTGAGTTACACGGGCGCAACTATGCCTAGTTTCTATTTTGGAATGGTTGATGGGGACAAGACCGTACCCAATAATGTTGCTAACGCAAAATTTGCAGGAACAATTCCACTTGCGACGAAACTTAACTTAACTGTTGTAGACGCATCTAATCCGACAGCGAGCACGGCAACAAGTTTTGTACAGTTTAACTCTGGTGCTGGCCATGTATCTTTTGTAACTCCAAACTCAACGCAGAGCGATCTGAATCATCATTTGGAAATGCAAAAACAAACGGCTGACTTCTTGAAAGACGATGCACTTTCCACAGTTACCGATGCGAGCGTGTTGAAGTAAAATCTTTAATTGCTATATAAAATGCCGACCTAGTGTCGGCATTTTTTGTTATTAATTGAGTGAGTGAGCGCTATTCCGGTTGGAGTTTTGTAAATTCTCAGTTGAATTAGCTTAAGACCCTTTTAATTCTCAGGATAAAGTGGATAATACCGCCTCAAGTTAATACTACTAAGGTGAGTTCTTATGTCTATCGAAGCAACTCTGCTGGATCGTTGCCAGTCTAAATGTGAATTGTGTTCTTCTGAATCTTCGCTTACTGCTTATGCAGTGCCGCCTCACGGTCACGTGACCGTTGACACAGCTATCATGGTTTGTGAAAAGTGCCTAGGTGAAATCGATGAACCAAAAGACATTAATCACTGGCGCTGCCTTACTGACAGCATGTGGAGCCAGGTTCCTGCGGTACAAGTGACTGCATGGCGCCAATTGACTCGCCTAAACTCTGAAAGCTGGGCTTTGGACGCTCTTGACATGATGTACATGGAAGAAGAGATCAAGACTTGGGCTATGAAAGGAATGTCTGCGGACGACAAAACCGTTGACTGTAACGGCGCTGAACTTAAAAAAGGCGACGATGTTACGGTTATCAAAGATCTGCCAATCAAAGGCACTAACCAAGTTATCAAACAAGGTACCGTTATCCGTGGCATTAGCCTAAGTGACGATCCTAAATTGGTTTCAGGTAAAGTGAATGGCGGCCAATCGATGTACGTTATTGCGGAATACTGCCGTAAAAAGTAATGTCTCGCTAACGCTAAATGATCTTGGGTGTTCGAATGAACACCCATTTTTTTATCCCATGAACGTGACGCGTTTAATCAGTCCGTTTTCCACTTCGTAAACTGCAACCACCTTAATGCTGCGATTTATTTCCTGACTTGCCAAATCTGAAGATTCCGCCAACTCATGGTCGACCAAATATTGCTCATGCACAATGCGTTTTAACGAGGTCGCGCGTAAATACGTTAATCCACCAAACTTCTCGCCATAACGTTTGATCAAAGTCTCCCTGCCGGAATAAAGCAACCCTTTTGAAAAATGGGCAATTTCAACCTCTGGGTGATACGTGGCTGCAAAAGCCTCAATATCGCGGTGGTTGTATGCTTCAAGCTGTCGCTCAACAATATCAATGGTTTGCCGTTCTTGTTCTGTGTACATCAGTTGTCCTTTCTAACGTTGTCAATGTGTTCGCTACTGCCTAAAACCCCAAACACTGTCGATCAATTTAATCATCAATTCTTTTGATACCCCTGATTCATCCAGCTCAGGCAGATATTCAACAAAGTCCGCCCCAACAAATTTTGGATGAGCCGCTACGGTTCTCACCAGATACAACGCTTCTCGAGCGGACAACCCGCCGACATTTGGTGTGGCACAAGCTCGAAATTGCGCCCCGTCCAACGCATCATAATCAAAGCTCAAGTAGATGTGGTCATAATGGCGATCAAGATGGCTGAGCAGCGTATCAACGATAGTGTGAATCCCCTTCTGCTCAATCATATCCATTGAATAGTGGGAGATTTGCCATTGGGTCATCAATTGTTGTTCCACTGGCATTAAATCCCTTACACCAATCAAGTAAACATCGCTGGGCGATAAGCTGGATGATGTTTCGATCTGCCAGCCATTATGTGGATATTGGTTCATCAGTAGCGCGATGGGCTTGCCATGAAGATTACTTGCCAATTGGTTGTTGCAATCGGCATGCGCGTCAACCCAAATCACCGCAACTCGCTTCTCTTGCTGGTGTTGATAGAAATTGAGCGTAGCCTGAACCGAACCTACCGCAATCGAGTGATCGCCGCCAATCGTAATCGGTACCCGACCCTGCTGATAGCTTTCGATCAATCTCTGTTGTAATTCGTTGCTATACAGAGCCAAGGCTTGCTCTTTGTTACCGGATGCCAGCATGTTGAGCACATCGGAAGAGACGACAACATCCCCGCAATCTTTGATATCCGCATCCCAGCGATCGTTGCGAATTGCCATCCACTGAGATAAGCCTTGCCCTGTTTTTTCATCGCATTGGCGAAATTGCTCTACAGGGTTCTGATTGGTAACAAAACAACCAAGTTGATTGAATGGTGCACCAATGATGTCGTAGCAACGTGCCCTTGGCGTGACTTGTGTTTGGTAAGAAACTTGATAACAGCGTTTTGCCGAGCGTGTCACCTCGGCCCAAGCTGAAGTGGCTGTGCGTCGTTGATGCTCATCGAATGCAAACTGACAGGTGAATGTTTCCTCGACGTGAAACAAGCACAGATTCACGGGATCTTGGCTTACACAAAACGTTAAGCAACCCGCCTCCTTGCGTGTGAGTTCCATGTGTAGAGGCAGTGCCTGTATCACCTTCTCTAGGTCGGCTTCATTAACAATTATGTGACCCTGTAATGAAATCATTCTCCACCCTGTCCTTCCTTCATCCTTTAACAGACTGAATTAGTAGCACATTCTCTAAAAGAGTCGACAAGAACATTCTCTTATCGGAGAACAATGAGAGTCAGATCCACCTTGCCCACGTGTTTAAAAGGCGATGCAAAAATATGACCGTTCTGGATGGCGCATTCTTTTTTCGCTTCTAGTAACTAGCGATTCGACAGCCACTTGGATTTCGGTCCAAATACGTTGATCAAAGCGCCTATTACAATCAATGAACCTCCCAACAACGTCCAAATTGAGGGAACCTCATTAAACAATACGACACCTAACAAGGCGGAAAAAACGATCTGTACGTAAGAATAAGCAGAGGCATTACCCGCTGTTTGAGTTTGCATCGCTTTGGTGAGACCAAACTGGCCAATTTGAGTGAAAATGCCCACCAAAATCAGCACCAAAATTAGGGCGACATCGGGCACGACAAAGTCATCACCAATGAGCATGGCTGACACTGGCAGTGCGACTAAAGGAAAATAGAAAATGATTACAGAGCTGTCTTCTGTACGGCTCAGCTTCCTAACAATCACGTAGGCAATCGAACTGCCAAACGCACCCAATAGCGCAATACCCACACTCAACATCGGCAATTCACCGACACCCGATGCATCAAAGCTTGGGTAAACCATGGTGAATACCCCTAACAAGCAAAGCACGATACAAGCAAGGGTTGCCGGCTGTACTCGCTCCTTCAAAAACAGTACCGCCAATAGCGCAGTGAAAACAGGGTGTACATACTGAAGAATGGTCGCTTCCGCTAAAGGCAACGCCGTCACCGCATAATAGACACACATCAATGCCAGCGTGCCCACCGCACCACGAGCAAACAACCAGCGTTTGTTGTTCCCCCAAACCGATATTCCTTTTCGTTTAACATCCAGATAGCTGATGATTAGTGAAACCAAGGCACGGGCCGCGACAATTTCAAACAAAGGAATACCGTGCACACTCACGTACTTAACACTGGCAGACATTAGAGCGAAGCCCAAAGCCGATAGAATCATGTAGCGGACGCCAAGGGGAAACGCTGACTTCAAATTTGATAACATAGGAAAACAGATGTGGGAGAAACAGGAACACTCACTCTACCACAGCGAGAAATTTCGAGTAAGAGCGGGATGCCCTAGCATTACGTATGAATGTAATTCTTTTTTGTAAACAAAAAGCCGGCATAAATGCCGGCTTTCAACTTTTGATTAGACTTAGCGGTACATACCGATGTCTTTTTGTAGATGCACTGGTAGCTCATCTGCGTAGTAGTTACTCTGAGTCGAGTTGTCTACAAAAAGAATGTCCAATAGGTGAGCAATCAATCCTTTGAAGTTAACCGAATAGGTTTTCTTATCCATAGAGGTTGGTAAAGCTACAGAACTCATTTGCATTGCTTGTGCCATGATTGCCTCTCTTAAATCTTTCAACGTACTTCGTTTCGATGGATGAATCTTAGTGCTTTTTTTTGTGCTCAAAAAATGACTATTTTTCTACATTCGGATTACATTTTCTAATGAAACAAGGCCATAACAAATTAAAATAGTAAACAATACGCAATGATGCATAATTATGCAAAACCAAACCACCCTGCTTGCATATTCATCATTTTGGAGCGTTCAATCAAGACCGTGGGTCACAATTTGTTTACATAATTTATTTTCATTGGCGGTAGTGACTTTATAAATCCGCATTATTTGTATTAGATATTTTCAGGCTTTTCTCATTCATTGCGATGTCCTTTTTGTTGGCAATAACAGAGGCAACAACGGCCGTTGTCATCACAATAAGTAAGAATGAGAGCGACCAAATGGTCGGAATTTCATACGCCGTGCCCACCAGCAGCATTTTGACCCCAATAAACATCATAATCACAGCCAAAGCTGGCTTTAAATAGATGAACTTATCGATCATGGCTTGCAGTACAAAATAGAGTGAACGTAAGCCCAACAGCGCAAACACGTTAGCAGCCAACACCAAAAACGGCTCACGAGTGACAGCAAAAATTGCGGGAATGGAGTCTAGCGCAAACATCACATCCATAACGGCAATCACTCCGATTACAATCAACATCGGAGTTGCCCACCACTGACCGTTTTCTCGGGCGAATACCGCATTGCCGTGGTAATCGTTTGTGACGTTGAAAAAGCGTCTGATCATCTTTTCTGGCATTGGACTTAGTGCTTCTTCTTCCTCTTTATCTCGTGCGAGCTGAATCCCTGTCCAGATGAGGAAAGCGGCAAACAAGTAAAGAATCCAATGGTATTGAGCCAGCAACTGAGCGCCTACCGCAATCATCAGGGCACGTAACACTAACGCGCCAATCACCCCCCAGAGCAAAGCGCGGGGTCTAAGTGATTCGGGGACTTTGTATTGGGCAAAGATGATGGCAAACACGAACAGGTTATCCACACTCAACGATTTTTCGAGCAAATAACCAGTAATGAACGCCGTCGTTGCTTCTTGGTGGGTGTACAAGCTGTCTGGCGCGTAGAAATCCCAGAAATGGAAGATGGTGGCCGCAAATAGAAACGCGAGCAAAAACCAGAATAGGCTCCAGCCCACCGCTTTCTTCATTGAAATGGCACCGCCACGCGTTTGCCAAATATCGAGGCAAACCATCGCAATGGTGAGCAGCGCAAAACTGCCATACATGAGATCAGTATTGGACATTAAAGATGACGAGGTGTCGAATAGGGACATAATTTCCTCCAATGCGGAAGAAAACCCAATCGTCCGAGCCCTTCCGCATACATGACAAATCGGCACAGAATCGTTCCTAATTCTGTACTGTGTATGAATGCGTTGGTCTCGTTGAAGTGAACTGGAATGCTTTCTCTGTTTCTATTGATGGCAAAGAAACAAAGAGAGGATAACTCACCTTTATTTGCCGGAAAGGCTTTGGCCTAACGAGATGACGACAAATAAACTTACGCTAACTACTCCCCAAACGTTCGATATTGTAATCCCACAAAACTTCCAAGACTAATGCCAAGCGCAAGTTTGGGTAATTTTGACATTATCCTGACAAAAGAAAGGAGCGCAAAAGCGCTCCTTGACTCTTTCTTAGGTGGCTCACACCCCATTTAGCGGCACAAGATAAACAAGTGTTGACCAAATTGCGATCCACCCAACCACCACCGCGGTATCCATCCAATCTTTCCACATAAGCGCTCCCCCGCTGTTACGCCAAAGAAGCTGAGCAAAGTTTATACCAAGTTTGATGAACTAGACGTGGCGAGCACGATCTTGTTGATTTAACACGTTCGGCAAATCTGATAGATACTCGATGAAACAGTCTGCCATGGATAAATTACTCACCCAGCCTTCCCCTTTCATTTGGCGTATCGCTTCGTAGCCTTCTTTTCCTTTCATCGTATAAGCAGATGAACAACCTCGATACCACTGTAGCGGAGTAACAGGCTGCCAACGCCCATCTAGACAAATTTGCAACGCTTCGATGCGGCTGCCTGCTGGGTTTTGTGGACAATAGCGATAGCTTAATCCGTAAGTGTACGGGTAACTGCCCGAACCGGTTCCTTCTACACCATTATTGGTCGCGTTGTTGATTGCTCCTTCTAATGCGGCGGCAATCGTCTTCCCCTGAACGTCATAACAACCAATAGGAACGGCAAAAGGCAGTAATTTGCCAGCCACATCGGCGACCGAAACATCGCCCGAGTTTAGTGAGTTTCTTACCCCTCCGGCGTTATGAATGGCAAATTGAACCTGACGTTGACGTTTGTTTAACGCATGAACAAATGACGCCGCGACCATTGGCGCCAGTTCACTAGGGCCGACTTCATCTGGAATACGAACGTGGCGAAGTGCGCGATCGGTATGCGCGATAATCGTCTTTTGCAGCTCGCGCACTCGCGGAATGTATTTATTCTGCATAAGATACTGAATGTCAGGATCTTTCTTGCACACGACAACATTACATTGCCCATCAATAAAATCGGCGGCCTGAGTATACCAATCCTCATCACTTTGCTGATTCAGTCCGGGGTCTAAGAACATGCGTCGACCAATCAACAACTCATTGCGCCCAACAAAGCGCTTTACACTGCCATCGGCGGCAAACTCAATTTCACAATGCCCCATGGTGAGTGCATGAAACCCTGCCTGAACAACATAGGTATCGTTAATTTTTAAACCATAGTCGTCGTCTTTACTCAGACCAATCGCACTAAAGTCACCCTGTAACCTATGACTGTGTCCACCAACAATCAAAGCGATACCCGATACTTTGCTGGCAAGCTCTATGTCACCCTCATAGCCTAAGTGACTGAGTAAAATGATTTTATTAATGCCTTGTGATTGCAATAAGCGCACAGTGGCCGTTGCGGTTTCAACCGCATTCTCAAAAGGCGTGTCAGGATCTGGGTTAGCAATGTCTGCCATTTTATCCAGTGATAAGCCAAACAGCGCGACTGGCTCACCGTGAATTTCTTTGATGATATAGCTGGCCGCACGCGTTTCTGTATCAAAGCTTCGAATATTGTCGGCATCACTGATTTTTAGCGTTTTCTCATCACTCTCCGCGCTGAGATTCCAGTTTCCTGCTAGCAATGGGAAATCAATCCGACGGACAAACTGCGCCACAGGCTCATTGCCCATATCTAACTCGTGGTTCCCCAAAGCCATGGCATCAATACCCATTGAGTTGAGCAGATCGGCATTGGCTTTTCCTTTGAACAAAGAAAAGTAGAGCGTTCCTTGGAAACAATCTCCCGCATGGACAAATAGAAATCCTTTATTTTGTCGCTCTGCTTCTTGCTTGATTTGTTGCGCGCGGGTCGCAATGCGGGCGAAACCACCAGCACTGACGTAAGGCTCGATTTGCGCATCATGGAGTTGGATTTTGAGTTGTAATGACGTTGGCTCAAAGTAGGAATGAGTGTCATTGATGTGTGCCAGTTTCAGCGTGACTGGCTTATTCGTTTTTATCATAGTCACCTTCTCTTTCTTCATCCCTTTATACTTAGAGCAGAATGATGACAGAATCGTGAATTTTATGAAACTTTTATGCAAAGAAATCATCGCGAGTGCGTAAAGCATCACAGCTAACTTTCTCTATTTGCTCAACAAATCATCAGTCAAATGAAAAGTGTGACACCATAACAAACAGTCTGTTTAATTTTGTCATATTCTTTCTATAAGCGCCTTTCACTTTACATTCAAATAATTACGGCGCGCATGGAGGAGAGTTATGCTTTTAGAACGAATTGAAATCTCCGGTTTTCGTGGCATACGGCGGTTGTCTCTTTCTTTTGATGAGCTCACTACCCTGATTGGTGAAAACACTTGGGGCAAATCGTCACTTTTAGACGCGCTTTCCGTCGCTCTTCCGACAGACGCTGAGTTATACCAATTCAAGATGTCTGATTTTCACGTCGATTATTCCATCTCACATCCTCAAACACAGCATCTACAAATTGTGCTCTGCTTCCGTTCTACCGATAGACATGAGACAAAAGCAGGACGTTACCGACGCCTTAAGCCTATTTGGTGTCAAGACGACAATGGGGATCATCGAATTTTCTACCGCATTAGTGCGACCCGAGAAGGTTACGACATCACGACGCACTATGCATTTTTAAATAACGACGGTTCAACCAAAGCGCTTCATCATTCCGAAAAGATCGCACAAGAGCTCATGTCTCTGCATCCGGTCATTCGCTTGCGAGATTCACGTCGATTCCCCGAAATTACCAATGCTTCAAATGGTAAAAATGCCCGCATTGAAAAACGGATTGATAACACCTGTCGTCGCTTGTTAGCAATACCGGGCCATGTAAACAAAGGCGAGATGCGCAGCAGTTTAAACTCCATGCATTCGTTGGTCGATCACTATTTTTCTTTTAAAAGCCCGACCCGTAATGACCCACGTAAGCCACGCGATGGCCTGTTTTATAACGCGACGTCTGCAGACAAAAATCTAAGTCAATTCATTAAGGAAACCAACAACAAGCAAACACGTTTGTTGTTGATGGGATTGTTAAATGCCTATTTGCAAGCCAAGGGCCCAAGTGATTTACGTCGCTGCGCTCGTCCTATCTTGATCATTGAAGATCCTGAAGGCCGACTCCATCCAACGCACTTGGCTCGCGCATGGAGCTTGTTGCAAATGTTGCCCATGCAAAAAATCCTCACCACCAACAGCGGCGCATTGCTGGGTTCTGTTCCACTCTACTCCATTCGCCGTCTCATCCGTCAGTCCGATAAAACGGTTGCCAAAAGCATCCAACCACAGCGTTTCAGTGTGGATGAGTTGCGTCGAATCGGTTTCCACATTCGTTTCCATCGTTCTGGGGCTCTTTTCGCTCGTTGCTGGTTGTTAGTAGAAGGTGAAACGGAAGTTTGGCTGTTCAATGAACTGGCCAACCAATGTGGATACAACTTGGCGGCAGAAGGCGTACAAATTATCGAGTTTGCACAATCCGGATTACGCTCACTGATCAAAGTGGCGAAAGCGATGGGAATCGATTGGCATGTGGTGACAGATGGCGATGCAGCAGGCAAGAAATACGCTGCAACGGTGAAAAGCATGCTCGGACACGATCAAGAACGTCATCGACTTACTGAGTTGCCCGATCACGACATAGAACATTTTTTATATAATCATGGCTTTGATAAATTCTTTAAGGATCTCATCAAAATTCCTTATGAACATCCTATTCCTGCCAAAAAGGTCGTGAACAAGGTACTTAAGAAACACGCTAAACCCGATCTGGCCTTGTCGATTGTTTCCCACTGTGAAGAAAACGGCATTGAGTGTATCCCTGTATTACTGCGCTGGACACTAAAGCGCATTGTGACCATGGCCAATGGCAACACCTAATCCATGCTTTGACGGTGTGTTATCAGCGAACAACACACCAAGGGCACAACAACGGTGATAGAGAGAGTGGCTGAAACAAAAGCGGAAATAAAAAAAGCGCATCAAACGATGCGCTTGTACCAAATATCATAAATTTTGATAGCGAATACAAAGCGGGATTCAAACTCAGCATTCTAGATACAAATAAGATCGGGGGGCTACCTCATGCTTGTCGAGCAAGCTGTGCAGCGGATGATTTCTGGTGTAACCACAAACCAGAGGCCTTCATCAAGTACCCAAACACACCGCCTAATAACAGAGATGGCACAACTAGCTGCCAATTGCCATCTGCTGCAAACGTTGCACAAGAGCCGATGAAAGTACCTGGAATATAGGCCAACCACGTTTGTTTCGCTTGAATACACATCGCAAATGCCACCAAGGCTGTAATGACATAACCTAGAATTTCTAGGCCAGCATAGGTAGAACCGTAAATGATCACCATCGCCCAAAAAACACCAGACATATTTGTCAGCAAGCTTTCCGCTAGCCCTTTCAACCCAGAATTAGGTGAAGCGAAGTAGCTGGTACAACCCAGAAAGCCAGCCCATGATAAGAGGCCAAGTGAGATGGCAATCCATCCCCATAATCCAGACAAAATACCAGTGGTTAGTGATATAGCGACTAATGTACTCATTGTTTGCAACCCAAACTTGTTGGAGCGGCCTGTGCCTACTCACAGATCAATCAGGCAATGAATACTAGGCGAAATTTCGTCACACATACACGACAGCGATCACATATATAGTTGCAATAACTAAACTGTTGCACGTAAAACATGACGCAACCGTTAAATCAACAGATTTAGAAAATAACCCAACTTCGCTTTTCACTTATAAAACTGATGGTTTTCCTTTCATCATTCTCAATCCCTCACGCTTAATGCATTCTACTAGCGGGTTTTCAGCCATATCTGCTCGCCATATAAAAGAGAGCGTTCGCTCCATATGGAGGTCCGGAACATTCAGTGCGACCAACCTCCCCGCCTCAATATGGCGTTCTACGTCAAGATAAGGCAAGCAAGTCAAATAGGAACCATTTTCCACCAGGCTTCTGAGTACCGGAACGTGCTCGTATTCACGCCACACATCAAGATCTTCGACCAAGTGGTGAATCGAGCTATCAAAAATTTTGCGCGTACCTGAGCCATGTTCTCGTAATACCCATCGCGCTTGTTCGAGCTGCGCCAAACTCACGGTTTCACGTTTGGCAAAAGGATGATTTGCTGAAGCAACGACGGTTAAATGGTCACGGCACCAGACTTCTTGATGTAGACGGTTGTCATCACAGCGCCCTTCTATAATCCCTAGGTCATAGCGGTAATCCAGCACGCCTTCAATAACCCCATTGGTACTCTTCACCCCGAGAGAAATACGCATCTCAGGAAAGTCATTATCAATTATGCTGATGAGGTCTGGCACAAGGTGTTCTGCAGGAGTCTGACTCGCCCCTAGACGAATCTCTCCGCTCAGTAAATGTTGCTCGTAGAAGCCCATTTCTATTTGTTGGGCATCTTGGAGTAATCGCTTCGCTTTTGGCCTTAACCACATCCCCCAATGGGTTAAAGCCATTTGTTTTCCTTGTCGCTCAAACAAAGGCCTTCCCAACATCTTCTCTAATTGTGCAAGAGACATACTGGTTGCCGATTGAGTTAAAGCGAGTTTGTCAGCCGCTTGGCTCACACTTCCTGTATCAGCGACCGCATCAAAAACGGCCAACTGTTTTAACGAATAACGCAAGTTTTGTTCCCCTAATTACTACAGCAATACATCAAATTGATGAGCAATGGGTTTCATTTTACGCCTCTCTTTTGGCATATCAAATAATTTGATGAGAAAACTAAAAATTATCAATTTTACCTGTAGAGACTCAAACGCTTAATCTGATTGTGCGGTTCGGGAACACCGCACTCACTAACAACGTCAGGGCTTTCAACATAACCAAGAACAACATTAAGGAGTATCAATGAACTCAGATAAAAGGAGTCAACATGTCAGTGGCTACCTCTGAAAACACACAATACTTTTCACCCAAAGAAATGATGGCAGAAGCCGAGAAATTTGCCCTTAGTAAAGCCAATAAAACCAGCGCCATGACGTTAGGTTTGGCGATTATGGCTGGCGCTTTTATCGGTCTCGCGTTTCTTTTCTACATCACGGTGACAACGGGTAGTGCCAATGCGGGATGGGGTCTTAGCCGCTTCGCTGGCGGTTTGGCTTTCAGTATGGGCTTAATTCTGATCGTCATCTGCGGGGGGGAGCTGTTTACCAGTTCAGTATTGTCGAGTATTTCGTGGGCAAACAAACAAATCAGCTTTACGAAAATGCTGTCAATCTGGGGCAAGGTTTATATCGGTAACTTTATCGGCGCGATGTTTCTTTTGCTTCTGGTAACAGGTGCTGGTTTATACCAAATGGATGGCGGTCAATGGGGTTTGAATGCGTTGAACATCGCTCAACACAAACTTCACCACACGACGATTCAAGCATTCTCTTTAGGGGTGCTATGTAACTTGTTGGTTTGTCTTGCTATTTGGTTAACGTTCAGCTCAGCCAACGCAATGACGAAAGCCGTAATGACCATGTTGCCGGTCGCCATGTTTGTCAGCAGCGGTTTTGAGCACTGTGTCGCCAACATGTTTATGGTGCCACTAGGAATCGTGATTGCCAACTTTGCCCCTGACGCTTTTTGGGCGCAAGTCGGCGTGAATGCAAGCCAATATGCGGATCTCAATGTTGGTCACTTTATTACTGCCAACCTTATTCCCGTGACTTTGGGCAATATCGTCGGCGGCGCTGTATTAGTCGGCTTAGCGAACTGGTGTATCTACCGTCGCCCAGAACTAAAAGCAGCAAAAATCAGCACAATTACACAAACAACACATATTACGTCAGTTAAGGAATTTACTATGAAAAACGCAGCAGTAGTTAGAGACATCATGGATGCACAACCAGTGGTACTAGGCGTAGAAATGCCAATCGCAACCGCACTTGATACTCTTTTAGACAATCATATTATCAGTGCGCCAGTGGTTGATATTGAAGGTCGTCTTGTCGGCTTCCTCTCTGCACACGATGTCATGGTTGATCTTTGGTGCCAAGATTACCTACCAAGCACTGGCCAAAAAGTTGTGGATTTGATGAGCCGTGACGTGGTGGCGATTGATGTCAACGACCGACTAGTCGACGTGGTGGAATTCTTGTGTATCGATAAAGAGCAGCTATACCCAACGTCTAGCATGGGCATCGCTACTCGCATGACGTCACTGTCACTTGAAGAGCGCGCGAAAAGCATGAAAGTGAACAAGCCCCATGTTCTGCCTGTGCTAGAAAATGGCAAGTTCGCAGGTGTTGTGTCTCGTCAAGAAGTACTGAACGCATTGCGTCCAATTTATGGTGAGCGTCTGAATCTCGTTGAAACGCGTCAGTTAGAAACGGCGTAACGAAAACAATAAACAACATGGCTTAAATAAGCAGAAAGCCTCCATTGGAGGCTTTCTTATTGATCTTTCTTATTTCATTCGCAACGTAATCTCATGCGAAGAAATTACTTCTTAATGCCTTCTACGTGCAATTCCATATCAACGTAGCTTGAAGTCCCCATCACTGGGATATTGAAATCAGCAAGCTCTAGGCGAGTCGTACCGATAAAGCCCGCACGTTGACCACCCCAAGGGTCTTGACCCTCGCCAACAAACTCAGCAGCAATAGTAATAGGCTTTGTTACACCGTGCAGCGTCAAATCCCCCATCACATCCAGTTTACCATCACCTTTATCCATCACTTTGGTGCTAGTAAACGTGGCGGTATTGAATTTGCCTGCATCAATAAAATCGCCACTACGAATGTGCTTATCACGCTCAGCATGGTTAGAATCCAAGCTACGAGTATCAACTACCACGTTTACTTTTGACGCAGCAATGTTGTTTTGATCGTAAGAAAAGTCACCAGAGAAGGTATTAAAACGACCTTTAATAAAGCTATAACCAAGATGGCTCACTTTAAAGTTAATAGACGCGTGCGCCCCTTTGGTATCAATAACGTAATCAGCAGCGTTTGCAGCAAACGGCACTGCCATCATCAACGCTAAACCTGTCGCAATAACTGACTTTCTCATGTTCGAGCTCCTATCATTTTTCTTAATGTATTGTCCTTGTCGACAAAGTGATGTTTTAAAGCGGCAAGTGCATGGAGTGCAGCAAGGCCGATTAATGCCCAAGCAACATAAAAGTGAATCGCTCCCGCTATATCAGACTGATTAGCGAACAACTCACCGGCTGCTGGGACGGTAAACCAATTAAATACTTCTATTCCACGTCCATCAGACGTCGAAATTAAATAACCAGAGATAAACAGCACCATCAGTAATAAATAGATCGTGTGATGCGCTGCTTTTGCGGCGATGACTTCGGCTTTTTTACCTTCGATGGCCGGTGATGGCTTCACCAACTTCCATACCAAACGAAACAAAGTCAAAGCAAGTAGCAAGACTCCGACAGATTTATGCCAATTCGGTGCAATGCGATACCACTCACTGTAATACGACAAATCCACCATCCACAAACCGACGGCAAACATACCAACGATGACCGCAGCCGATACCCAATGAATCAGCCGAGCAATGGCGTTGTACTGCGTCACATGATTTTCCATCGTTTTATCCAACCTTATAGACAATAGAGAATGAGAATAGGTAGCAGTACGCAATATAACCTTTCCCCTACAAAGTGAGTAAGATTATTTACCAAGTTTTACAAACGGGCTACCTACGGCGGTGGAACAACTTGTTCGAAAAAATTGAAGGAACTTTTCATTATTTGTTCTTCGTTGACCCATCTGCCCTTTTAGCGCCTTGTCTCAAATCAATTCAGTTATTGAAACAATCAGTCAGCATTGAGGAAGGTAAAAATATGATGTTTTGATCAAGAACTTGTAAGCGAATGTTAGTTGCCTGTTTTTAAACATGCTAACCTCAAAAACGTGATGACTGTTTCGATTTCTATAAGGACATATCTTGCTACTCGACCTTGTGATTAAAAGCGTCAACAACTTTCAGGACGATTGTTTAAAACTGTGTGAAAAGCACTATCCCGCCGTACATAACCAAGGTATGAGTGAGCACCACTTAGGATTGGCTTTTGCGCGCCGCATGCAGAACACGTTTAAGCAATTTGCTCATGAAAGCGTGATTGAGCCGCTGGAAAAGTGGATGTGGGCGAGTTGCCACACCAATACCGGGTAACATCAGAAATCGGCACGGTTTGGGTGTTATCTCACCATATGGTCAGCGCGGGCAAAACATGCCGAGACAATTTATTGGCCGATGTCACTGAATGGCAAAGTGAGTACGGGTTTGCAATACAACCCAATGATTTATTGTTCCTTATCGGTGATCACTGGATCAGCCGTAGTAAAACAAGCCGTGAACTTCTTTATTGGTGGATGGGTGAGCTACCGGACCAAATCAACGAGTACAGTGAACAAGGAATTTCGCTCTACACCAGTGATTCACAGCTGACTCAATCATTGGAAAGCCGTTTCAACATTTCTCCTTGTTACCTAAAGTTTGGCCACCCGCTAAGGCGCTCAGGGAACAAACAGATGGTGCGTAAATATGTTCAATTTTACGCAGTACTCCAGTGGTAAATCGATCTAACTGCGCAAATTACCCCCAAGTTTTAACGCTTATGCAACACAAAATTTGAGCTGCTTCGACAATTATAAGTTTGGCATGCAACTTTACTTGATAAGCAAAACAAGCGCGGGTTAGATATTAACTTTAGAAGTATTAATTAGGGTCAGTTGACCTAAAGGTTCATTGAACCAAAGTATGTGGCTGTGCATCCATTAGAAAGTTAGACAAAGATTTGACTCAGCACAGAACACTGTTTTTCGCATGGTAGGAACAAGGAGCTGTTCTACCACTAATTCGAGCCGTAAGATGAACACGTTAACTGCAGAGAAGCTGAACGAGTATATATTTTCTGAGCAGGGTGGACAGTTTGTTTCACGCTATAAGGAAATGACACTTCGAAGTGTTTTTCAGCCAATTTACAAAAAAGACCTGACTGTTGTGGGCCTTGAAGCACTGGTCCGAATCCAGTGTGATGACGGAAGTATTATCCGTCCCGACCATTTTTTTCATTCCGATGAGATCTCACCAATCGATAAGCTCAACGTTGAACGTTTGAGCCGCATCATGCACATACGCAATTTTGCTCAATCCAGTTATCGAGATAAGAAACTCTTTCTCAATGTGTTACCGCATGCGGTTGAAAGACTGGCATTAGAAGAGCTGAGCTACCATTTTTTGCTAAAAACCATCCGAGAAGTCGATCTTTGCCCAGAGCAAATTGTCATGGAACTGATTGAAATCAAAGTGAACTGTGAGCAAGAGCTTCAATGCGCGACTCGCTCTTTGAGTAAAAACGGCTTTTGGTGGGCCATTGACGACTTTGGCATTGCGGCCTCCACTCAGGAGCGCACACGCAATATACTGCCCAACATCATTAAGCTTGACCGCTCTTTGCTTCAGCGCTACGAAGAAGGCGATACCAACTTGCTGTTATGCGCATTGGCTTTTGCCCGAGAAATGGAATCGCTAACCGTGATTGAAGGGATTGAAACCGAGCAGCAGCTTAGCCTAATGAAATTGTTGAATCTGGATATGTACCAAGGTTACTTTTTGGCGATGCCGCAATCACTTGAAGAAGAACCCGCGTTTTCTTTGGCCTCCTTTGGCTAGGGCTAGTAATAAAACAGGTCGGAATGGTGTGCCCGTTCCGACCTAACTCTTTGTTCTCTAACTTTTGTGCTTTAACTTAAGCGGTGAGCCCGAACGGTAATCAGCGCTTTTTACCACGGCCTTGGTGAATTTTTAACTTTTGCTTAAGCTTACGTTTTTCTGCTGAACGACTGGTACGCTTGCTAGAGGTATCTTCAACGTAGTTCTCTTTTTCACTGGGCTCAAATCCCGCTAACCATTCTTGGGGTAAACGGGTATCCAGAAGATTTTCAATCGCTTGCAGCAAGTATTCTTCATCTCGTGACATAAACGACACTGCGAGACCCGTTTGCCCTGCTCTCCCCGTTCGGCCGATTCGGTGCACGTAATCTTCCGCCTTATAAGGCATATCGAAGTTTACGACTTGCTCTAGCTGCGCAATATCCAAACCGCGCGCGGCGACATCGGTGGCGATTAACGCGCGCACTTTACCCGATTTAAAATCATCCAGTGCTTTCTGACGTGCACCTTGCGATTTATCGCCATTGATGGACGCAGCCTTGATGCCATCGAGCTTTAGTTCATTCACCAAAGCATCGCTGCCTTGTTTAGTTTTGGTAAACACCAACACTTGCTGCCAATTACGAGAGCCAATGAGATACGCCAACAACTCACTTTTGCGTTTTTTGTCGACCGGATACACCATCTGCTTAACGGTGTCGGCGGTGCTGTTGGCCGCGGCAACCTGAACTTCGACAGGCTCTTTCATTAAACGATAAGCCAGTGCTTTAACACGCGTCTCAAACGTAGCGGAAAACAGCAGCGTTTGACGCTCTTCAGGCATTCTTTTCATAATGCGCTGAATGTCGGGCAAAAAGCCCATATCCAACATGCGATCGGCTTCGTCTAACACCAGTATTTGCAACTGGTTCAATGAGGTTTTCTTGGTAAAAAGATGATCCAATAGACGCCCAGGCGTCGCAATGAGGATATCAACACCTTTCGCCAATTGTTCTTGTTGAACACGGATGCTGGTTCCACCGTATACAGTAACGATTGCCAAATCAGTATGTTGCGCATACTGTTTCAAATTATCGAACACTTGCTGCGCCAGCTCTCGGGTTGGCGCTAAGATCAGTGCTCTAGGATGTTTGGGTGCCGTTTCTTCTCGCGACTGTTGTGACAACATTTGGATCAGAGGCAAGCCATAAGCGGCGGTTTTTCCAGTTCCTGTTTGAGCAGCAGCCAGCACATCTCTACCTTGCAAAAGATGCGGAATCGCTTGCTGTTGAATCGGTGTTGGTGTGTTAAATCCTAGCTGAGAAAGATGATCGCTTAACGAAGAGTCAAGTCCAAGCTCAATGAAAGTATTTGTCATTACGGCCCCCAAAAAATGAGCGCGGATTGTAGCAGAGGCAGATAAATATCTCTATCTACAAGCCAAACTCTTTCTGTTGGTTGCAGCTAAATTGTAATGTGTCGGCATAAAGCGTTTCGAAGGCGCTCGAAAACCGCTCATATTCGTCTTGTAATGTGGCATGACATTCAGAGAGTGGCGACAATCTTGGTCGACGCTGTGACATTCTGTGCAGAGCAAACTCGATATTGTCCATCTCACGATATGACTGCAACCACTTACCTTGCCACATGCGTTGATTCAACAGCAAAAAAGAGGGTGGCAGATCTTTGGTGCCGTGTTTGGCGACTTCTCGTTGCGCATAATGCACAAATGAATCTAAAGAGATATCGCTGTATCGATGCCAATGCATCGCAAGGCAATGATCCCAAAACATGTCTAAAGCGATTAATGCAAAACGTCGCTGTGCTTCTGGGAAGCGTTTTTTGCACGCTTGCACGATACCGTGTGTATCAACAAACTTATCGACGGCGCGATGCAGACGAATCCCTTGCACAATTTCCGATGAATATTGTTTGCTTGGGTCACCCTTGGCGAAGTCGCCCAGTAAGTTGCCTAACATGTCACTGTTGGCAACATCCGCTAAATGTAGGTGGGCAAGGTAGTTCATTATTGTGTGTCAGGGGGGAATCAACAGGCATCGCTGTCTGCGTCATTCTCTTCATTTGGGTATTGCGACAAATCGATTCCAATTTCCATCGCGTCCAGCCACTCTAGTGTCTCATCATTTTTCAGTTCAAATTCTGACATGACCACTCCTTAGTATGTGTGGGGAAATAGTGTGTAACAGGTTGCATCGTGCAAACCTTCTTTATACATCCTGTTGTATGTGGTTATACCGTACCGATCACAATATTAAAATGTTACATATCATTAATTGCATACAACCTTGAGCTTCCTCTCATAAAATCTTTCCGTATCACTATAACTTTAGCGACGAATTGATCTCAATATGGAGCAGATATGAGAGAAGTTGAATTTAGGACCATCGACCGCTTGTTTATCAAAATGTCGATCAATGACAAAATCTGGGTCATCGTCACCCTGTTTATCCTCGCCCTATCCTGTGTTTCAGGTGCCCGTTATGTTAACCAACTAGAACAGATAGAGGTGCAGGCTAAAATCGCCGCGCAAAGCCGCTTACAAGGGATCGTCAGCCATCCTAACAGTGAAGCCATTTTGGCCACCAGTGGTGTATCTAAAGCCGCAAGTGCAACTGATGCAAAATACAAAGATGGCATGACTACCGTGTCATTAAAAGGAGCCGATGGCCAGTTTTATCAGCTCACTGCGAATACGAAACAATCTGATGACAAGGCAAGATCCTCTGCCCTTACCACCTTTTTGCTAAGCTATTTGTGGCTCGCTCCTTTCGGTTTGTTTTGTTATTGGGTCGCAACTTTCCTTGGTGGTGCACTGTGGGTTCTCTACACCACTACACAGAAAATTGGTGAGGGCGATTTAACCTCTCGTCTTGGCTTCCATCCGGGTCGTGATGAATTTGGTACCATTGGCTGTGCGCTAGACAAAGCCATGGACACTCTGACCGATCTAGTAAAAAGCGTCAAAGAGAATGCAAACACGATGGGCGAAACCAGTGCTTCATTTGAAAAAGAGATGAAGCTCAGCGAAACGCAAATCCAAAATCAGTATTCCTCATTAGACTCAGTGGCTACCGCTATGGAGCAAATGACCGCTTCAGCCAAAGAAGTCTCTTCGATTTCTCAGCAAGCGACGCATCAAACGGAACGCGATACCCATCATATTGAAGGCAGTCATAAACGCGTTGTGTCCGCGATTGCAGAGATTGATAAGCTTTCTAGCTACATTGAGCGAGCATCGACATCAGTATCCACGTTGAATGACAACACGACGCAAATCAATGATGTGATCACCACCATCAATGCCATCTCTGAACAAACAAACCTGCTGGCACTTAACGCCGCGATTGAAGCGGCACGAGCGGGCGAACAAGGGCGTGGCTTCGCTGTAGTGGCCGACGAAGTTCGAACCTTGGCCAGTCGCACTCAGGCGGCCACTGTTGAAATTCAAGCCATGATAGAGAAGCTGCAAACAGAGAGTCAAAACATCGCTTCGATTACCGCCCAAACGGTCAGCCAAGCGAAAACCAGCAGTGATTTGATTGCTGAAATTGGTACGGACGTCAAATCGATTGCTGACTCAGCGAAAGTACTGATGGACATGAGTATTCAAATCTCCACCTCTGCTGAAGAGCAAAGTGCGGTCGCTAACGACATTGCTTCAGAGCTCAGTGATATTCGCAGCCAATCAAATACGATACGCAACGTCGCGCAGCAATCGTCATCAGGAGTGGCAAATCTTACCAAGGCCACTGTCTCACTGTCACAAATCCTTAAACAATATCGTACACAATGACAAAAGCTCCTTCGGGAGCTTTTTTAATATCCGTGAGTTGCTTTATTCGTTTTGGGTCATATTTGTTTACGCCTTATTTCTGATTGGGAATAAGCATTCAATTTCATTTTCGGCTCAAGAAACAAATTGCAATGAAAATATCTAACTTCTCATACAATACTGGGATATCACTCTCAAGAACTTGTTTATTAGAGTGAAAAAATGCCCTGTTATTAAACATTTCGCTATTCTAATAGGGCCTATTTTGCTGCTGGTGATTAAAAAATGAATACTTATAAATATATCGACGTAAACGAAAATACCGTATGCCCACTTTGTCAACACGACGAGTACTTCATCTCTGGAGATGGGGAAAAATTCACATGTGCCTCATGCGGTTTCCATACAAAGAACTTCAGCGCCATTCGTTGTCTCCAAATGGCACCTATTTATCAAAATCGACCTGCTTACGTACATTCCATCAGTAACAGTTGTCACTAATTTGATTCTTGGCGAATAATCTCAATCAGTTCTTCCAAATGCCCGATCTGTCTGACTCGGGCATCTGTTGTTTGGTTAATGTCATAACCGTTAAATAACTGAAACGTCCTCATACCTGCATTAATACCGGCTTCCACCCCTTTTGGCGTATCGTCGACATAGATACACTCATCCGCTGCAAACCCCATGTGGAACGCACTGTACATCAAAAGATCAGGATCGGGTTTCCACGCATTCGCTTCAAACGCCGAATACATTTTCCCTTCAAACCGTTCTAACAACCCCGTCAGCCTTAAAGAGAGCGCAATCTTGTCTTTCGGGCCATTCGACGCGACGCAATATTCAATTTTTTCCCGTTCGAGAAAATCGAGCAAGTTTTCAGCCCCAGGCATCACTTGCAACTTCTCGTTAAACAAATGGTTTAACTCATTACGATAAGCAGGCTCTAGTAAATCTAACGATATATCGAGCTCAGCCAATGCCATTGCATCGGAAAGTACATCAGCCAGCTTCCCACCTCGAAACTGAGCAAGGCATTGTTCTAAGGAAATATGAGAGCCGAATTGTTCAAAGACATTCACGAGAGCATGGCAGCACAGTTTTTCACTGTCGACCAAGGTTCCGTCGCAGTCGAAAATGACGCATTTTATTTTTGTTTTTATCATTCGCATTCCCCAGTTTATAGAAATCAGCGTGAACGAAGGGCGTTCACTTAAATCCCCTTTACTATATGAAGCAAAGTGCTCAGAAAACCGGAGTTCTCCGACAAAAATAATAATCTATGCCGGAGAATGATCATAAATGCGCAGAGTGTAGCGAATTTAGCTCGCCTGCTTGAATTCATTAAGATTATCTGGATAACAGTTTCGAATCTCGACAAAATGGTCGATGTTGTTGAGTAGCAAATCCGTTAAGTACGGATCAAACTGCTTACCTTTCTGCTGTTCAAAGAAGTCGATCACTCGATGAATGTCCCAAGCCGCTTTATAGCAACGCTCACTAAGTAATGCGTCAAACACATCGGCAATGGCTGTAACCCTTGAGAAAACATGAATTTCATCTTCTTTTAGCTGATATGGATAGCCGTGGCCATCCCAGTGCTCATGATGCTGTAACGCGACCAATGCGGCCAATTTCATGATCTTGGCTTTGTTGTTATTAAGGAGGCGATGACCCACTTCACAATGGGTCTGGATCACTTCTCGCTCTTCTAGGCTAAGTTTACCGGGCTTGTCCAGTATGGCTTCAGGAATAGCAATTTTGCCGACATCGTGCATCGGACTAATGATTTCTAGCATCTCCAATTCACGGTAGCTCAATCCGCATAAACGCCCTAACCCAACGGATAATTGCGCGACACGTTTAACATGGTTACCCGTTTCTCCAGAACGTGTTTCAATGGCTTCACCTAGCACATGAATCATCTCTTTTTGCACTGCTAATGTTCGTCTCTGCAGAGCAACAATTTTGCGATTTTTCAAGTTAATCAATTTTTTCTGCTGAATCGTCATGTACTGCATGGCGATCACCATAGACAATGACAAAATAATCACACCCGCGACCAGCAATACCTGCCGATGCTTCACCAAATAAGAAATGGGCTCATTCAATAACGTTGCGTTAGGCGGTAACTTATCTAAATCGATGTCGTACTTGTCTAGTGCGTTAAAATCAAAGACAAGTGAGGATGGCCTTTCATCCATCATCGCCTCTGGCAAGGTGTAGCCCATTTGCTCTGCCAGCATCAACATGCCTTGATAACCAAATTTCTCTGAACAATTAACGTAGCCACCGACAATGCCGGGCTGCCCAAGATAGAGGTCCCACAGAACAAAAACCGGTGCTCGGCTACTTTCGCCTATTGTGTTCGAGATTTTTTTGTAGGAATGAAATACGCCAGAACTCAGCTCCGTGTTGTAGTGCGTGAGTAACACCGCGTCATCCGGATCAATCTGAGCTAAAAATTGGCTGGCCTCGCTGAGCGATTTATCTGATATGTCGACAAGTTCAATGTTTGCGTGCTGACGCATCGAATGATTCAAGTCGGCGCGAATCAGATCGGAGGTAATACTTTTGTCCGCAAGATAATAAAGCTTTTGAATGTTGGGGCGAAGGGCTTCAATCAGAGCGAGGTTTTCATCTAACAAGTCTTTTTCATAAATGACTTGGAAGTTGTGTTTACTCGATTGGCTTTGCCACTGTGTATCATTGATCGCGACGGCAACGACGGGATACTGTGTGAGCTGCTGTGAAAAGTACGTCTGTGCAAAGCGCAGTGCGTTATCATCGGTGACCAGCACTCCATCCCAATGATAACCGCGATATTTCGCGATCATATACTCGGCGGTCTTTTGCAAGTAGTCCGCCGAAGAGATTCGTTTGGTGTCGAGATACTCAACAGATAGACGGACATCGCCGTCAATACTGTCAATGGCTTTCTCAATGCCTCTCTGCATCTCTTGAGTCCATTGATAAGAAGCATCGTAGGAATGGAGAATGAGCACTTGGCGCGTTTGCCATTGTGTCGAAGCGAATGCGGAGTTCATCAACAGCACAACAACGGACATCAAAATAAGCCTAAGCGTTCTCATATGCATCCCAAGTAATAAATGGTGGGGATATGATAGTGGCTGATTAGGAACTTATTACGACATTGATCAAATTTCGATGAGAATTTTTTCTACCGCAGACATTTCTTGTGTGACTTTTTCAAGCAAACAGCTCAAATAACCCACAACTCGTTCTTTATCGAAAGCTTGTTTGTACACGACATCGGAAACCAAAAGTTCTGACTCCAAACGCGTCACCATCGCTGCGCCTACGGGCTCACCGTGAGAGAAACTCACATAAAGATCGTGTTCTGGCGACAGAATGATTTGCGTAAGAAACTCAACAATTAACGACTGTTCACTTTCGTCAGACCAACGCTTACTTTGCAGCAGTGCAAACATAATGGTCAGACGGTGGAAATCGACCAAGTAGTGTTCCATCTCCTCACATTCGGTCACCGCGATAGAAAATGGCTCTGTGGTGCGCTGCTCAGCAGAAGCGCGGTAGAGTTGCAATCCGTCAATACTTTCTTTGGTGGGAAACTCACAATCAACTTGATCGGATAACCACTTGTTCTTTTTATTCGTTATTGGCGGAGCTTGATTCGACATGATTAATTCCAAATATCACAAATTTTGGGTGTACAGATGGTAGATTTCGGAGGTGCTGAACACCCGGCAAGTAAGCCTAACGAAATCAACAGCACAACACATGTTCTCTTCATACTGATAACCTCTTCGTTTTCCTACTTTCCTGCAAGGCTCATACCATACCATGCGGTTAAGATTGGTTCTAATCAATTTGCGATTCAAACGTTTGCATGGCGCAAGTTTGACCGAACTAGTTAGAGACAGCTGAGGGTCAAAACTGGTAAGGTAAGCTCATTCAGTTGACAAGGTCAAAAAGGATAAGACGATGAAATTAAAACTACTTACCGCTGTTTTCGCGACAACAGCCCTGCTTTCAGGGTGTGGTGGCAACGAGGTCGGTGACGTAGGCTTGGGTTGGTTTACCCTAAAGGACATTAAAATCACCTCGCTACAAGATGAAGTGGTCACCGGCGTAACGTGTCACATCGCTTCGATTGAGGCAAACTTAAGCCTATCCGATCCGAGTGACAGCTCTATCTCTTGCCGCCAGACTGGCAGTATTACACCGGAAATGGTCGCTAAGATCGACAAAAGCTCGTCCGGCGAAGTGGTGTTCAAGCAGTCAAAAAGTATCTTTTTTAAAACAATGAAGGTTCGTCGTATTTACGATCAAAAGAACCAGACCCTACTCTACCTTTCGTACACAACCAAAGAAACCGAAGGTAGCTTCAAACATAGCTTATCAACGGTCCCGCTTTGGGGGACTGACGCCTACGTTGATCCGAGCAAAACAGAAGCACTAACTCAATAATATCTGCACAAAAACCACTTGGCCGAACAAAAACTGTTCGGCCAATTTTTCGCGTAACAAAAAGAGCCTTGTTTCAAAAAATTTGTGATATGATGCGCCTCTTTTTTCTCAATCTATCACTAGTATGAAGTTTCCTGGTCAGCGAAAATCTAAACACTATTTCCCTACAAACACTCGAGATCCACTCGTTACTGAACTTAAAGTGGCACCTAAGCTCTACCGCCCAACCATCGTTGGTGTTGGTCAGACAATCGTAGATATCGAAGCGCGTGTAGATGACGCATTTTTGGCGAAATATGAGTTAAGTAAAGGACACTCGCTAGTTCTTGAAGAAAGCAAAGCTGACGCCCTCTACGAAGAGTTAGTAGAACGTGGCCTAATTACTCACCAATACCCTGGTGATACCATTGGCAATACCCTTCATAACTACTCAGTCTTAGCAGACAGTAAGTCTGTTCTACTGGGTGTCATGTCGAAAAACATTCAAGTTGGCTCGTACGCCTATCGCTATTTGTGTCGTACATCTTCTCGCATGAACCTCAACCACCTACAAACGGTGGATGGCCCTATTGGTCGTTGCTACACCCTTATCTCTGAAGATGGTGAGCGCACCTTTGCGATCAACGAAGGTCACATGAACAAGCTCGCTCCAGAGAGCATTCCAGAAGAAGTGTTTGAAAAAGCAGCTGCGCTCGTGGTTTCGTCGTACCTAATGCGAGGTAAGCCGGAAGATCCAATGCCACAAGCGGTACAACGTGCTATTGAATACGCGAAAAAGCATTCCGTACCCGTCGTACTGACTCTCGGAACGAAATACGTGATCGAAGGCAACCCTGAATGGTGGCAAGAGTACATCCGTGAAAACATCACGGTTGTGGCGATGAATGAAGAAGAAGGCCAAGCTCTGACCGGTGAATCTGATCCACTGAAAGCGGCCGATAAAGCACTCGACTGGGTTGACCTTGTCCTTTGCACTGCAGGTCCAGACGGCCTTTACATGGCAGGTTACACCGACAACGATGCGAAGCGCGAAACGACGCACGACCTTTACCAAGGTGCGATTGAAGGCTTCAACATGTACGAATTTAGTCGTGCAATGCGCCGAGCTGAATGTGAAGAGCCAGTCCGAGTCTACTCCCATATTGGCCCTTACTTAGGTGGCCCGGCCGAAATCAAAAACACCAATGGTGCTGGCGATGGTGCACTCTCTGCCCTTCTTCATGATATGGCGTCCAACGCGTTTCATCTGAAGAATGTCCCTAACTCAGAGAAACATCAGCATATGTGCCTGACCTATTCGTCACTGTCACAAATTTGTAAGTATGCAAACCGAGTCAGTTACGAAGTACTGACTCAGCATTCTCCGCGCCTATCACGTGCTTTACCAGAACGTGAAGACAGTTTAGAAGAAGCTTATTGGGATCGATAGATTCCGTACTTAATTCTCTTAAGGCTGCTATTATGCAGCCTTTTCTTTTTGATCTAAGCCAATTTTTCTCAAATTAAACTAAGCTGTAGCACAACTAAGCTTATATAATACTTTACTCAATAATGCATTTAAGTATCATGCCTCCGCAAACGTTTGCGTGATTGTTAGATAAGGGTTTTGCATGCTTTCAGATATCGATATTTGTCGTACGACACCTCTTAAACCAATTGAACAGATTGCAACAAAAGCAGGACTGTTGGCGGATGAGTTTGAAACTCACGGTTTATATAAAGCGAAAGTGTCTGCCCGATGTGTAAAACGCCTTGCTGAGCAACAAGATGGCAAACTTGTTTTGGTCACGGCAATTACACCAACCCCACTTGGAGAAGGCAAAACCGTCACCACTATCGGTCTAGCACAAGGGTTACAGAGCCTCAACCAATCGGTAATGGCGTGTATCCGTCAACCTTCTATGGGGCCTGTTTTTGGTGTCAAAGGGGGCGCTGCGGGTGGTGGCTATTCACAAGTCGCCCCGATGGATGAGCTGAATTTGCATCTTACTGGCGACATTCATGCCGTTACTGCGGCGCACAATCTTGCCGCAGCTGCCATTGATGCCCGCATCTATCACGAACAACGCGCTGGTTATCAAGCCTTTGAAGCTCGCACCGGGCTCCCTGCATTAAGAATTGACCCAGATCGCGTGGTTTGGAAACGCGTAATGGACCACAACGATCGCGCACTGCGTAAAGTTCGTGTTGGAATCAATGACGAAGGCAAGACCATCAACGGATTTGAACGTGAAGAAGGCTTTGATATATCAGCCGCATCTGAACTGATGGCAATTTTGGCGTTGTCGAAAAACCTTCAAGATATGCGTGAACGCATTGGTAAAGTGGTGCTCGCTTACAATCTGGATGGCGAACCTGTTAGCGCAGAACAGCTACAAGTGGCAGGTGCGATGACAGTAACACTGAAAGAAGCGATCAAACCGACACTGATGCAAACACTTGAAGGTGTGCCTACCCTCATTCATGCGGGTCCGTTTGCCAACATTGCGCACGGGAACTCATCCATCATCGCTGATGAAATTGCCTTGAAACTATCGAGTTACGTTGTCACCGAGGCGGGTTTTGGCTCTGATATGGGGCTTGAAAAAGCATGCAACATCAAATCTTCAACTTCGCACAAAGCCCCCGATTGCGTGGTGATTGTTGCGACTTTGCGCGGTTTAAAAGCAAACTCCGGGCTGTATGATCTAAAACCTGGTATGCCATTACCAGACGCCTTATTTCAACCGGATCACGCAGCGCTGAAATCCGGCTTTAGTAACCTAAAATGGCATATTGATAACGCGCAAAAATACGGTTTACCAGTGGTCGTTGCTATCAATCAGTTTCCGCAAGACAGCGCAGAGGAGCTTGGGCAACTCAGGCTTTGGATTCAGCAACTGCTACTCAATGTTCGTGTCGCAATCAGCGAAGGCTTTGCCAAAGGTGGTAAAGGCATGGAAGCGGTGGCTCGTGAAGTGATTGAAGCATGTGATGCGCCTGCAAACTTTCGCCCACTGTATAGAGCAGAGCAGACGCTCGAGGATAAAATCATCACCGTTTGTACTAAAGGTTACGGTTGTGGTGAGGTGCAATTTAGCGAAACAGCAAAACAACAGTTGGCTCTTTATCAAACGTTAGGATTTGGCGAGTTGGCCGTGTGTATGGCCAAAACCCCCCTTTCTATCTCGTCCGATTCCTCTCTCAAAGGTGCACCGAGTGGATTTACCATCATGGTTCGTGAAGTTCGGCTCTGTGCTGGTGCGGGTTTTGTTTACGCGCTCACTGGCAATGTGATGACGATGCCTGGTTTACCAGACATTCCCGCTTTTATGGCGTTGGATATCGATGAAAATGGCGATATTGTTGGCCTAAGCTAAGCCGCGATTTCGATATCACATTGTTGAGGATCCTGTTGAGACTCCTTAAACGCCTTGCAAAAAGGCGCTTTTTTTTTGAACCTAACGCAAGCTAGATTACAGAAATCCCACCTAAAGCCTTATCTAGCACAACGCGTACAAGCCACTCGTTTTAGTACTTGTGATTTTCGCTTATTTACAGTGTAAAACGACTAAGTGCCAAGACCTTAGACGCCGACCTTTTTTATCATTGCGACGCACTAACACCGTGCAACAACTATGCTCACTGCTTGCTTTTTGTGCACAGCAATGGATTATTTAATGAAAACATCATGATTTCTCAATAAAAAGGTTTTGGCTCAAATCTTGTACTAATCTTTAGGACATTGCACACATTCAGGGAGAATACGCATGCAGGACATTTTGACAGTGATACTGGCCGGAGGCATGGGATCACGACTCAGTCCATTAACGGATGACAGAGCAAAACCCGCGGTACCATTTGGTGGAAAATACCGCATTATCGATTTCACGCTTACCAACTGCTTGCACTCCGGCCTACGTAAAATTCTCGTCCTCACCCAGTACAAATCGCATTCGTTGCAAAAACATCTTCGTGATGGTTGGTCCATTTTCAACCCTGAACTAGGCGAATACATCACCTCCGTACCGCCTCAAATGCGCAAGGGTGGCAAATGGTACGAAGGCACAGCCGATGCCATCTATCACAACTTGTGGCTGCTCGAACGCAGTGAAGCCAAGTACGTCATGGTGTTATCCGGTGATCATATCTACCGAATGGACTACGCACCGATGCTGGAGGAACACATCGCCAATAATGCGGCACTCACGGTCGCTTGTATGGATGTGAACTGTAAAGAAGCCAAAGCGTTTGGTGTTATGGGGATAGAAGAGAATAATCGTGTCCATTCTTTTGTTGAAAAGCCTGAAAATCCACCACACCTACCGAATAATCCCGAACGCAGCCTTGTTTCTATGGGCATCTATATTTTTAGTATGGATGTACTGCAAAGCGCGTTAACCGAAGATGCGCAGAATGAGAATTCCTCACACGATTTCGGTAAAGATATCATTCCGAAACTTATTGAAACGGGTACTGTTTATGCCTACAAGTTCTGCGGTAGTAAAGGCCGGGTCGATAAAGATTGCTATTGGCGCGACGTAGGCACCATTGATTCCTTTTATCAAGCAAACATGGACCTTTTAGAGCCGATTCCTCCGATGAACCTCTACCAAAAAGATTGGGGGATCCGTACCTATGAACCCCAATATCCACCAGCAAGAACCGTTTCATCAGGTTCAGGAAATGAAGGTATTTTCATTAACTCAATGATTTCAAACGGTGTGATTAATTCGGGGGGATCCGTTCAGCATTCCATTGTTTCTTCGAATGTCAGAATCAACGACAGTGCGACAATTGTCGATAGTATTATTTTTGACGATGTTGAAATTGGTGAAGGATGCCAGTTGGTCAACTGCATCATCGACAAACATGTCAAAATCCCGCCCTACACTCAGATTGGCTTGAACCACTTAGAAGATTCACAACGTTTCAAAATTTCGGACAATGGCATTGTTGTTGTACCTGAAAGCTATCAATTCTAAATTCACTAAGCCTATGTTTAACAATAAACAAACACCCCAGAATCAATCTGGGGTGTTTGTTTGTAGTGCAATGAACTATGGACAGGTTACTTCATCCCAGAACCAGTTGGTTTGTGTTGGAGACTCCCAAACCCCTGGGCTGTTTTTCGCAACAAAACACTTACCGTTGAAGGTGACTGTTTCGCCATTATTCACTTGTGTGACGCCGGGTTCCCACTGGATAACCGTACCGCTACCTGTATTGCCTCCAGTGTCACCACCTCCGGTGTTACCGCCGCCAGTATCACCACCACCCGTGTTGCCACCGTTGCCAGCAGACAAATCAGCAACTGGCAGATCAGGTTGTTCAAACTTGAATGCGTAGTCCACACCGTTGATGTTCACGCTGTAGTTTGCCGGACCAGAAATTGGTAGGTAGTAAACCATATCCAACTCGTAAGTTCCGCCTGCTGGTAGCTCTTTCCACGCAGGAAGCGAGAACGCCACACGATGCATTACGCCATCCAGACCACCGATGTTGTTCGCACGAGTATGACCAGAAGCAATCACTTTCAAGCCACCACCAGATTGATCTTTCGCATTATCTGGCGCCGATACTGGAATGTCGAACTGGAACTCAGTGCCACCCGGAATTGCTGTACCGGTATTGTTGGTAAAGGTCACTTTCGGGTTGATTGGGTAGTTTTGATCACCCACTTTGAAGCCGCCTACAGAAACTGCGATGTCCAGTGTCTCTGAAGGAATTGCGCCCGTCGCGACCGTGTTGCCGTATGGGGTTGCTGACTTAAACTTATCGTAGATAGCTTTGGTCATCGAGTTACCCATGTGGAACTCACCGTTGCCCGTGGCACACGCCTGCTCGCTTTCATCGATGGTCGTGCGGTTGCCATTGGCATCAAGTACGTAACAGTTATAGTCACCCGCCAGTTCCCAGAACATGATACCGCCGATCTCTTTATCGATGACGTAGTCGGCTTTCACGCTGACAGACGCTTTGTCTTCCGTTGATAGGAATACTGCTTTTTCCGCATTCCACAACCATGGCGCGACAGCCACACTGTCGTAGTTACGCACATAGTTTCCAACAAGTTGATCACGTGGATCGTTGACTGGGTCGAGTTTGTAAGCGGACGCGTAGGAACCAAAGATGCCTTTTTCTAGGTTCTTCGCATGCCACATTGGGTTTGAACCCGCGCCCATTTCGTTGCCTTTTGGATCGGTATCGTGCCACATGTTGTCGATACCCATCGCACCATGACCACAGTTATTCTTCTCACCTTCACCAGTACCCGGAGCACACTCAGCTTGGTTTGGCAGCGCCGCGCGACCCCATAGACCATTGGTACCACCCGTCACACCTTGCCAACCACGAGTATAGTAAGGCACACCGATGTTAATACGGCCTGCTGGCATTGAGCCGCGGAAGTAGTGGTATGCCCAGTCTGTATTGAGGTAACCGATGCCACCATATTGCGCCGTGCCGTAAACATTCCACTGCGCCAATTCTGAGTCTTCACCGGTATCGTACAGCGCCGCATTGTGACCAACGTGATCGTTCCATGCACCATGCAAGTCATAAGACATGATGTTGACGTAATCGAGGTACTTAGTCACATCAAACGTTTCCATACCACGCAGTAGGTAACCCGAAGATGGCGCTGCGATGGTGAGCATGTAGTGAACACCATCTTGTGCAGATGCTTGGTCAAGCTTTTGACGTAATACGCGCATTAACTCTTGGTATGAAGCCCAGAGATAAGCACGGCGAGGTTCCATGAAAGATTTGTCATCTGGGTTACCCGCGCCCGCCATAGAAGTTGGGTACTCGTAATCGATGTCTACACCGTCGAACTTGTACTTACGGATCATTTCGACCGCAGAGGTGGCAAATTTCTCAATGCCCGCATGGTTGATGGAACCATCCGCATTGGTTGTCATGGTGTAGAAACCACCGTCTGCGACACGTTTGCCGTCCGCACCAAAGTGACCGCCCGTTTCCGCCCAGCCGCCGATAGAAATCAGCGTCTTAACGCCGTATTTTTCTTTGTAAGTGGCTAGCGCACCAAAGTGACCTTTGAAGCCCAGAGTTGGATCGATTTCAACACCCGGCCACTCTTTTCCAGTTGCAGCGTTAGTCGGATCGTTTACGTCACCAACGTTGACTTTGCCGTCAGAGCCAATGCTGACAAACGCGTAGTTAATGTGCGTTAACTGCTCCCACGGAATATCTTTAACCAGATACGCCGCTTGTGGGTCATCACCGCTACGCCAGCTGGTAAAGTAACCGATCACACGACGTGGGTGGTCTGCCCCCATCTTCTCACGACCTTCTTCATCGTAAATCGTACAGTAAGGTACGTTGACGCCTTCTGTTTGGTACAGGCCATCAGGGCGACAAGATGCCACTGGTGCCACACCGTTGACTTTCAGTGTCTGCGCAGCGGAGTCCGTGGTTGCACCAAGGTTATCCGTCGCACGAGCAAAGACCGACAAAGAGCCAGCTTGAGTGGTGGTATAGTCAAGCGTATAAGGAGCGGTTGCTGCCGTACCGACAAGTACGCCACCAACAAAAAAGTCTACTTTATCAACAGTACCATCGCTGTCTGCTGCATTTGAGGTCAACGTAACCACTGCGCCCTGCTCAACCGTGGTCGCAGAAAGTGCAAGATCGACCGTTGGTGCCGTATTGCCAGGCTGCGTGGATTCCACTGTCAACGTCACTTTGCTTGGTTGGCTTACCGCACCTTTATCGTCATAAGCGACAGAGCTGAAAGTATGAGCGCCTGCGGTTGCAGTCCATGATGCGGAGAATGGTGCCGATGTATCTTGACCAACCACAACGCCATCAACCAAAAACTCAACTTTGGCGACGGTGCCATCTTGATCCGCTGCCGTTGCTGCAAGTACAACAATATCACCTTCTTTCACCACATCCGTTGCAACTGGTGAGGTCAAAGCGGTGGTGGGAACTTGGTTGACTGGGTCAACCGGGCCATTGTCACAAGCACCGAGTGCTTTCCACTGTGCCCAATCACCCGAAAATTCTGCTGGGTTATTGTTTTGTGTCCAGTAACGGGCTTCATAAGCACTACCCTGATACTGAACTTTTTCTCCACCGTTATAAACCGTCGAAGAATTCCATTCTTGTAGAGGTGAACAATCAACAGCCGCGTAGCTGTTGAATGCCATCAGACATGAAGCAGTCAAAGTACTGAGTACAAACACATTCTTTGCTGCCTTTCCGTTTTTAAAACGCATACAGGCTCTTCCCTTAAGTTGTTGTTTCAACGTTTAAATCATCACCAAAAGCAATCCCTTGATGACTTATATTTTGCTGTAAAATAACTTAAGTACAGTTTGAAGATTTCACACCTATCAATTGCAATAATTGAACATTGACTCGCAAGAAACTAGTGTAACTATGCAACGGCTACATTCTTATTTTGTACCGATAACTAATTTCTGATTAATTTTATAGAACATAATAAATCACGTTCACTACCGATAAATACTTAATTTTTAAAATATGTCACTAAATATTGCTTCAATACCGGCATAATATTTGTGCAAATTGTTTTATATATAAGAATACCACTTACAATCTCATTCATTGAATTGACACACTTTTATGCACTTTTCGGTGTTTCATTGAAATGGCGTTTATATTCACGGCTAAACTGTGAGGTGCTGTTGTAGCCCACCAGACGTGCGGCATCATTCACTCTTTTTCCTTCCAGCTTGATCAGTTCACGCGCTTTGCTAAGCCTTACTTTTTTGATGTATTGGATGGGAGATTCGAGCGTTACGCTACGAAAAGCACTATGGAAAGCTGACACACTCATGTTGGCTTTGGAAGCCAAATCTTGCACTGTCAAAGGTTGGGAGTAGTCCTGATGTACTTTATCAAGCACTTGTGCAATACGAGAGTAGTTGCCTTCGGCGTGCGCCAACTCAAAAAGCACATAGCCTTTCTGGCTGAGCAAAGCACGAAAAACCACCTCTTCGAGTAGCGATTGCCCCAACACTTCGGTTTCTAAAGGATCGCACAAACCGCGCATCAAGCGCTTACACGCATTGAGCATGCTCGTTTCCATTTTGACCGACTTAAGCCCGCAACTCTCCTCTTTCTCAGCGAAAAAGTTCTGAAACCCACGCTGTTCAAGCTTTTGCACCATTTGTTGAAGCAGCACCATGGGGACATCAACAGAAATCCCCAGAAGCGGACGATCTTGATCGGCGAATGCCTCACACTCTAGTGGCATGGGGACACCCACCACCAAATAGTCGTCAGCACCATAACGCACAGGATGGCTGCCGATATGAATATTTTTATGTCCCTGCCCCAAGACAATAATGCCGGATTGATAGACAAAGGGCTGTCGAGCATTCCCTTTGCTACTGCGATAAAACCAAACGCCAGAAATATCGGTCTCTATCACACCTTCAAGGGTTTCAAGACCTTTTACTTCAACATATTGCTGCATTAACTCGGCAAGGCTTTCCATAAGAGAATCTCAATTTTGTAGAAATAGGCAAACAATTTAGAGTTTTGATGCTACCAAAGTCAACATCACCGCACTATTATGCACATAACAAAAACAACTCCAATCACAATGTGAGGTCAATGATGAAGTTTACTTACTCCAACCCTACACAAATTTTCTTTGGTCAGGGCCAAATTCAAGCGATTAAAAGCGCAGTGCCATCTGATCAAAAAATACTTGTCATCTACGGTGGCGGGTCGATCAAAAGAAACGGCGTTTATGATCAAATTGTGTCGGCGTTAGAAGGCTATAACTGGCTCGAGTTTTCCGGTGTTGAGGCTAACCCGACCAAGGAAACATTGGACAAAGCGGTCGCTATTGTGAAAGAGCAGGAGATCGATTTTATTCTCGCTGTTGGCGGCGGCTCTGTGATCGACGGCTCTAAATACGTCGCCGCATCTGCCCATTACCAAGGTGATGGCTGGGATATCTTAGTTGGTAAACACCAAGTGACTTCTGCAACGCCTTTAGGTGCCGTACTAACGTTGCCAGCAACAGGTTCAGAGTCCAACTCTGGCGCGGTAATTACTAAGGCGGAAACCCAAGATAAACTGGCCTTCCTAAGCCCATACGTTCAGCCAAAGTTTGCGGTGATGGATCCAGATGTAATGAACACATTGCCTGAGAAACAACTGCTAAACGGCATCGTTGATGCTTGGGTGCACGTTTGCGAGCAGTACATTACTCGCCCAGCCGGTGCGATGGTGCAAGACGCCTACGCCGAAGCGTTGTTGAAAACGCTGAAAAATCTCGGTGATCGCTTTGCAGAGCGCGACAGTGATGAATGGCGTGCAAACCTGATGTGGGCAGCGAACCAAGCCCTTAACGGCTTAATTGGTTCAGGCGTACCTCAAGACTGGGCGACGCACATGGTTGGCCACGAACTGACTGCGCTTTGGGGTGTCGATCACGCTCGTTCATTGGCGATTGTTCAGCCTTCCCTGCTTCGCAACCAAATTGAGTACAAACGTGCCAAGTTAGAGCAAATGGGCCGTGAGGTCTTTGGTTTAGAAAACGGCAAGCAGCTAGCAGAGCGTACGATTGATGCCATTGAGGCTTTCTATCACTCCCTTGATGTCTCAACAAAACTCACTGAGCATAAAGAGAGCAAAGAAGAGGCGATTGAGGCAGTGGTGACACAACTGACCAATCATGGCATGGTGGCACTGACAGAAAACCAAAGCGTGACACCCGAGCAAGTGCGTAAGATCCTCGCAGAGGCGATTGCCTAATCACCCATAACGATTAGTGTATCACCATAAAAATCCGGCATTCGTATGCCGGATTTTTTTAACGCGATTTGTAGTTATCCTTGTCGATATCGTGCTTTTTCATGCGTAAATAGAGCTTTTTACGCGGTATCTGCAAATACACCGCCGCTTCCGTCACTTTTCCAGAATGTAAAAACAGCGCATCTTCAATGATTTGCTTTTCAAAATCGTCCACCAGCGTATCCAATGGTGATTGAAGCTCGTTTTGGTTCACCAACCGCTCTTTCCCTGTCAGTTTGACAATGCCAATGGCATACAACTCTGCGACGTTTCTTAACTCACGTACATTTCCTGGCCACTGATGATTACGCAACAACGAAAGGTAGCTCGAATCAACAGCTGGCATCGGTTTACCCAGTTTCTGGCAACTGTGCTTAAGAAAGTGATGAAAAATGGCGGCGATGTCATCTGGTCGATGGCGTAGGCTCGGCACTTGAATCGCCCCTTGATTGAGCAGATAGTAAAGCTCGGGTAACAATCGATTTTCCGACATCAACTGTTCTGGGCTGGCATCAAACAGGGTGATCACCCGCGTTTTGCTGGTACTGCCTCGCTCTTGCGCCAACAGCAGTTGGACAAACTCTCGCTGCGTCTTTTCATTCATCGATTGAACGTTCTCAATCACCAAAGTAGCCACACTTCCGCCATTGAAATAGCGTGCGATAGCCTCTTTGTCGTGGTCCGCGGTGAGATACAGCTCTTCCAACGTTTGCTCTTTACGCGGCTGGCTCATGTCATGGAGCAGATGAGCGATGCTGTGTCGGCCGGAGCCCGATTCACCACAAATCACGACATTGGTATTGATCAAAGCAAATCTCGCGACATGCTGGCGAATTTGCTCAATTTGCGCTGACTTTCCGACAAGCGCTTTGCCGACAGACTGCGACACATTACTCTTTTGTGCAGTGTAAGCTTGACGCTCCTTAAGATACGATTTCACCTTAGTGAGCAGCTCTGGCGGCGAAATGGGCTTTTCGAAAAATTCACAAGCGCCTTTTTTCAGTGCATCCACCGCCATCGGTATATCGCCATGCCCAGTGATGACCAACACCGGAATGTGTTCATCAATCTCTTTGATGAGCGCCAACAGCTCCATGCCATGCATTTGTGGCATATACATATCGAGTAAAACCACACCGGGCCAATCTTCACTGAGATATTGGCACGCTTGCGTCGGATCGTTCACCAGTTTCGCAGTCAAACCAGAAATGGACATCAGATGCGCATAAGAGTCGAGTACATCCTGATCATCGTCAACCAAAAGCACATCATATTGATTAATCGTCATGAGGCATCTCCAATACCACCATGGCTCCACCCTGTGCGTTGGAAGCCAAGTAAATGTTTCCGTTATATTTTTCTATGATTGATTTACAGATGTTCATACCAAGTCCGAGACCGATTTCTTTTGTAGTCGTAAATGGGGTAAAGAGGCGATCAACAATGTCTGGCGCAAAGCCCTTACCGTTGTCGCATACCGCAATCGCATGATGCGTTTGCGTGGAATACAAATGACACAGCTCAATCACACGCTCTGCACCATTGGCTTCGCTCAACGCATCGCAACTGTTCACCATCAAGTTAATGAGCACCTGCTCGTAGGCGACCAAGCTGCCCTGCACCATCAGGGTTTTGTCTAGCTGGTTGCGAATTTGAATTTGCTGCCTTTTGGCTCGCGTATTAACGAGTAACATCGAGTGCTCCGCGACATCGTGCAGCTCTATCGATGCGGACGTCGGCTCGCCATCCGATTTCTTCGCAAAGTGACGCAAACCATTGACGATCTTACTCATGCGCTCTTTGAGGCTTTCAATGTGCGTTAATGAGGTGGCGACCTGTTCACTGTCCGCCTTCTGGTTAAACAAATTGGCGCTATAAAGGTAGGTAGACATCGCATTGAGTGGCTGATTTAACTCGTGTGCCAAACTGGTCATGGCTTGCCCTACCACCGCCATTTTGGCCGCTTGAATCAGCTCGGATTGGGTCTTCTTCAAATGCGATTCTGCTTTTTGACGCTCTTGAATTTCCAGCTTGAGCTGGCGATTTCGCTCCGTCACATCGCGGGTTTTCTCAGCCACTCTTTGCTCTAAGATGCGATTCGCCTGAATCTGTTCGGTTACGTCGGTGATTGTGATGATCACTTTTTCACAATGACCATGAGTAAACAGACTGAACTCACAATGTAAAAAACGACCATAAGGATCATCAGCCAATGACATGGTGAGTTCGCTTCGGCACTCTCGCATTAGGGCGGAATCGGTATCAAATTGCGCGCGTAATGCCTCAAACCAATGCTCAGGAAACGCAGACCAAATCGGTAACTCGGTAATGGCATCGTCTAGATCCAATAAGCGTCTCGCGCTAACGTTCGCCGATTCAACCCAGCCACCCAAACTGACCGTCATTAAACTAGCGCTGGTGTTGTTGATTAAGCTCAGGGCGTTGGTTCGCTGCATCTCTTTCACTTTGTCCCCGTATTCGATCAGTTTGGCACTTAAGCGACCAATCTCATCGTTGCCGTCAACGCGAATGGGATGGTGTAAATCATCATTGATGATCGCATCAATGCTGTTACTCAAATTGGCCAAGCGCGCCACGATACGCTGATAAATGAAGTAGTAAGCCAAAATCAAACTGGTAAGGATCGACACCGCAAAGCAGATGAGCAACACGCGGTTGCCCACATTGACCATCTCAGTGGTGTCTTGTTTGACTTCATAAAAAGCTTGGTCTGCCGACGCAACAATCCCGCCAATTTGGTTGTGAATCGTGCCGATTTGGCGATCAATGTCGCGCTGCTGCACTTCAATTCTCTCGCGGATGGAAACGTAATCAAGCAGTTGCTGATGCAAGAAACCTTCAATTTGCAGCAAGGTGGTTAACTCACCGACTAGCTGCTGGTAAGCGATGGACGATGGCCATTCAAAGATCGGCTGGCTCAAACGATAAAGCTCTTCGGTACGATACTGAATCACTTTCATGCCATTGTTCACATGCCCCAACTGCGTTGCGCTCACCACATCTAGCGCCAATTCGTAAATCGTGGATTCGAGATCCAACACCTGTTGAATGACATTCAGCTGTTTAAGTAACGCATCGGTTTTGGCCTGCTTCTGATTACGAGAAATCTGCCAATCTATCTCTTGGCGTAATGGCATCAGTTCGGTGCGGATGTCTTGATGAATCCAATCAAGTTGCTCTTTCAGTAGATCGATTTTTCGCTGTGCATCGATGCGTTTAGACACCAGATAACCATAGAGATCAATACTGCTCGCGAGCGAGCTGTACGACTCTGCAAGGGCACTCAGCGAGTCATGAGTGGCTTCGTCGGCGCGTTGCACGCGTTCAACAATCTGCTTGGTGTCGCTTAATTGCTTACTTAGAGAAAGCAAGTGGTTATCGAGTTGAACTTTGCTTTTTACTCGTTCGATCTGGGAGATTTTACGTCTCACTTCACTGCTTTTGCTCTCAAGCAAATAACTGGCGTTGTAGCGCGGTACACTTTCGTCCAACAAACCACTGACTCGCAGATCGAGCTGGCTCCAAGTCATCCAGGCGATGACACAAACGAGAGTCAACAGTAAGGTGCTGCCAGCAAACGCGGCGACCAATTTTACGCCAATCGTGTTGTATCTCCGCATTATTCTTCACCCTGCTTTTTTAGCGTTTGCAAACGTTGATTTGCTGACGCTAATTGGCGATGAAGCGCGCCGCTGACACGATGGCTAAACTCCGCCATCACAGCCTGTGCATAGCCATCATCCGTCATTTCTTGTTGGGAAGAGAGCGCCAGTTGTTTGCTCACTTCTAGCACCTCCACTTCACTCACTGGAATATCAAAGGCAAGTTGACGGATGGACTCTAGCTGCGTTAACACAGCAGGGTTATCGGCGTACGCCTTACGCAGTTGAATAATAGTTTGCCAAGTGTCTTTTAGCTCAGGAAGGCGTTTGGTAATGGCCAAATCAAACAGGCGATTGGTCAGCACTTCTCTTTGCATTATCGCGCTAATATTCAACGCTGGGTGATCACCATCTTTGCGCTCGGTATCATGCAAAGAGAACTTGGCGAAACTGTTTTTGCCAAGCGACTCTTGCATTGGAGCAGAAAGCAGCATCGCCATAAAATCGTCCACCAAAGGATCGGCGCTGGCGCGTTGCGTTTTGGCAATGTACGTCGGCATCAGAGTGAAATCCGATTCAAACGCAAAGCCGACATGGTCAAATTTTCGCTGGATCAGCAAAGCATAGCTATCGATGGTTGGACCAAGACCAAATTGCCCTTTTGCAATATAGTCACTCACGCCAAAACTGCGCGAAGAGATGGTCGCCAAATTGGCACCAATGTTAATCAAGATGCGCCAGCCATCCTGCCAACCGTATCGACTTAGGATGCTTTCTACCATCATTTGTGTCGTGCCAGAACGACTTGGCGTACTCATGGTGATGTGACCAAAATATTGAGAACGGGTGAGATCGATAAACCATTCAGGGATGTTCAGTTGGTGTGCTTGCAGGTAATCGCGATTCCACACAATACCGGCACCTGAATAGCCAATAGTCAGTACCTGCTGTTGAGGAGGCAACACATAAGGCGACATCCAGCTTGGTAAGGTTTCGTGCTGAGCCACATCACCGAGGCGCTCACTCTCAGAAAGTTTTTGCATCAGAAAAGGCGAAGAGCTCAAGACCAAATCGATGTCTTGCATGTAGGTTTTACCCAGCAGCTGGATACTGGATTCACTGCGGCGATGAATAAAACGAACTTCGGCATCAGGGTGACGTAACTTGAACTCATCAATTAGGATGGACAACGGCTCTTGGGAAAACGTCGTCAATACGACGATCTCTTTGTCCGTCGACGCCGCACTGGCACCAAAACAGACCAAGCTAAACAACAAGCTAAACCGACCTAACACGGCAAATCGCTTTTTACTCACCATCGATAACCTTAAAAATTGTGCGTTCAATCAAAACTCTACACTTTGCTAAAAATCGCTTGAAACACAGGCTGAGTCACTACTGACGCAATTTCCTTTCCTTGCTAGTAATTTTATCAGCAATCAAACAACAAACGTTATGCGGTTAGGTTCACTTTTGACTCATTGTTTAAAACAAATTGGGTCAAATGTGCCCCAAAAACGCCCTTTTGTACGGATTAACAGGCCGATTCATCATGCTCCCGACAACACATTTTTGTTGATTTACATGGAGAGCAATCATGCTTAATTTCTTTAAAACTCGTCCGGATGTGCCGTTATCAGACAGCTCCAACGAGGGAATGCTAAAGCGCTATAAGAGTTACCAATGGCAGGTATTCTTAGGCCTTATTTTTGGTTACGCCGTCTTCTACGTAGTACGTATGAGTTTAGGTGTTGTGAAAAAGCCCATGCTCGATGCGGGCATCGTGACCATCGAAGAACTCGGTATTATGGGTTCGGCATTCTTCTTTACTTATGCTTTCGGTAAGTTCTTAAACGGCTTCCTATCTGACTACGCCAACATTGGCCGCTTTATGTCGTGTTCCCTACTGGTATCGGGTGTCCTCTCGGTCGTGATGGGGATGAACACCGTTGGCTTCTTCTTCGTTCTGCTTTGGGGTTTGAACGGTTGGTTCCAATCCGTTGGTTCAGCACCTTCGTGTGTATCGCTTTACCAATGGTTCTCACCAAAACAGCGTGGTAGCCGTTACTCAATTTGGGGTGGTTCGCGTAACATCGGTGAAGGTATCACTTGGATCCTAACGGCGACACTAGTGAGCTACTTCGGCTGGCGTGCAGGTTTCATTGGCGCGGGTATCGCTGCAGTAGTTGCTGCACTGATCATGCTGAAAGTACTGAAAGACCGTCCACAAACTTACGGCTTGCCAGATCCAGGTACTGCATTTGGCGAAGGTACCGAAATCAAGAAAGCGAACGATCCAAAAGAAACACGTCGTGCGCAAATGTTTATCCTAAAACAACCTGTGGTATGGCTCATTGCCCTGTCTTGTGCGGCAATGTACATCTCTCGCTACGCGATGTCTTCTTGGGCGGTATTGTTCCTACAAGAAACAAAAGGTTACTCACTGATTGACGCGGGTTTTGCCATGTCAATGTACCCAACAGCGGGTCTAGCAGGTGCGATTCTGTCAGGTATCCTTTCAGACAAAGTGTTCAAAGGTAACCGTAACATCCCTAACCTACTGTACGGATTGGCAAACATTGCCGGTATGTGTTTGATGTTCTTTGGCCCAGATAACCGTGTTATCGACGCAGTAGCGCTGAGCATGATCGGCTTCTCTATCGGTGGTCTAGTGGTATTCCTAGCAGGTCTGATTGCTTGTGACCTGATGCCTAAGAACGCAGTTGGCGCAGTAAAAGGTTTGATTGGTCTCTGTTCTTACATTGCAGCGTCAGCTCAAGAGCTTATCTCTGCATCTCTGATCACCATCACTGAAGTCGATGGCGTAAAACACTACGACTTTGGTAACGCGCAGTACTTCTGGCTTGCCGCTGGTGTGGTATCGGTTCTACTCGCACTGACGGTATGGAATGCGAAGAAAGTGGTCGATATCGACGAAGAACAAGACAAAAAGCTACAAACACGCACAGCTTCTTAATGTTCATTGAGCAGGGGCGAAAGCTCCTGCTGTTTCTCCTACCCCTTTTTTAGTCTCGTCGTTATAGGAATTGAAGATGTGTAAAACCAAAATCGTCGCTACGCTTGGCCCTGCCAGTCAAACACGCGAAAAACTCACTCAACTCATCCAAGCGGGCGTGAATGTAGTGCGCTTAAACTTTTCGCACGGCAGCGCTGAAGAGCACATTGCTCGTGCTGAAATGGTGCGTGAAATCGCACAAGAACTTAACGTTAGCGTTGGCGTACTCGTTGACCTACAAGGTCCCAAAATTCGTATCGCTTGCTTTGAGCAAGGCTCAATTCAGCTCAAAGCAGGTGATCCTTTCATTCTCGACGGCACACTCAACCGAGATGCTGGCACGCAAGAACGCGTCGGTTTGGATTATCCAGAGCTGATCGATGACCTGCAGGTCGGCAATATTCTGCTGCTTGACGATGGCCGTATCCAACTTGAGGTGAAGGCCGTTGATACACAAACTCGCCTGGTCAACACCGTTGCGTTGAACGGTGGCAAACTCTCAAACCGCAAAGGGATTAACTTACTGGGTGGGGGGCTTTCAGCGCCAGCGTTGACCGACAAAGATAAGCAAGACATTCTTACCGCGGCCGAGCTAAAAGCAGACTTTCTTGCCGTATCGTTTCCTCGTAACGCTGACGATATCGAATACGCGCGCTCCCTTGCTCTGCAAGCAGGCAGCCAAGCACACATCGTCGCGAAAGTGGAACGTGCTGAAGTGGTTGCCAGCGAAGAAGCGATGGATGGTGTGATTCGTGCCTCCGACGTCATCATGGTGGCACGTGGCGATTTAGGCGTGGAAATCGGTGATGCGCGCCTGCCTGGCGTACAAAAAGCGCTGATCGCTCGTGCAAAGTACTTAGGCAAACCGGTTATCACGGCCACGCAAATGATGGAATCGATGATCGAGAATCCATTGCCAACACGTGCAGAAGTTTTAGACGTTGCCAACGCGGTACTTGATGGCACCGACGCAGTCATGCTCTCTGCTGAATCAGCGGCGGGGTTGTACCCGGTTGAAGCGGTTGAAGCCATGGTTCGAATTGCACAAGGTGTCGAACACGAAACCAGTTGTGCACAAGGCTGTTGGGATAAGCTCAACCATCTGTGCAACGACGCAGGTAAGAGCTTTGCTCTCTCCTCGATGATCTCGGCAACGAAAGTACACAAAGATCTTGGGGTCGCTATCGTGACTCAACATGGTGAAACGCCACTATTGATGTCACGTTGTCAAAGCCAAGCAACCATTTGGGCGGTCTCGGACAAACCTGAATTGCTGCGTAAACTGGCGATTCTGCGCGGCGTAACCCCGGTTTATCTACCCACATTGGACAAACGCGGTGACATTGCGCATCAGCTCATCAGCCTGCTGAGTGCCGATGCCAAGCAGAAACAAATCTCATCCATCATGATGACCCAATTAGAATCCGTTGAAGGCGTGGGCGATATGAATGTCTGCCGCTTACTGAATCTAAACGAAACACCCATAACAACCGCCATTGCGGCATAACCGTTTAATCACCCCCCTCCTGCTCCACAGGGATCTTGGCCTGCCTTTTCGGCAGGCCCTTTTTTTTCGTCTAGCGTCCCTTATCCACTTTGCTTTTTTTGCTTCTAAAAATATTTTGCCTCATTTTTGTGACAACCCTAAATAAAATGGTGTTCGGTCTCGCGTTTGGTCAAATTTTATTATGTACTAAGTTAGAAACAACCTGCGATTTTTGAACGCAAATCAAATTTACGCATTCGCGATAAACCACAGTTGTTTTGTTGCTTTACTCAGTTGATCAAAGTGTTACATTTTTCAGTAGATATTCTTTAGGGTTGTGAATATGCAGTTAATCACTAAATCAGACTACGAGCAGTACATTCGTCAAAAGGAGGATGGTGATTACATAATGCTGCTAAACAACCTGACATTTTCGAGCGTTTTTCAACCAATATTCAATCAGTTAATGCAACTCATTGGCTTCGAAGCTTTGTTAAGAATTCAAGATGAGCAACAGAATTTCATCCGGCCAGATCGCTTCTTTGCCGATCCTAGTCACAGTGACGAATACATTCTTTCGGTTGAATTTCTCTCTCGCGCCATTCACATTCGCAACTTTTCTAAGCACTACACAGCCAAAGGTGTGAAGCTTTTTCTTAACGTGATGCCCAATTCTTTGATCACCATGACCAAAGACCTCGAATACGTTGATAGAAGCCTCTTATTTCGCCGACTAAAACAACTTGGTATGGAACCGTCTGATGTCACCTTTGAAGTCATTGAAGAACTTTGCTATCAGAACGACGATTTACGCGAAGCAGTCAAAGTTCTCCGTTCCAAGGGTTTTCACTTTGCGATTGATGATTTTGGTGCCGGCCATTCCGATGAAAAACGTGCCGTTGAACTGACTCCCGATTTGATAAAGATCGATCGAAGCTATCTATTAAGTTATTGCGCAGGGCAACAAGAGGAGTTACTCCACGCACTCAAACTTGCACAACGTATTGGTGCCCGAGTGATTGTAGAAGGTGTTGAGGAAGAAGAACAGTATCAAGCCATGCGTGAGTTGGGGCTGGAGTTTTATCAGGGCTATCATTTTGGTCGCCCTGAGAACATCGATTACTGGGCAGCGCAACCTATCTCCTTAGCGGTGAACGATGACCATCGCTAGCTGAGCGATTCAACCGCCAGAAACAAGGAACCTAAGATCCAAAAAAGCCGCGATTGCGGCTTTTTTCGTTTAGAGGCAAACTCGACAAGGCTAGAAGAAATCGATCGAATTGCGGCCACTCTTTGGATCGCGCGTCGCTTGAGGCTTCTCTGCTTTCTGGCCTTTCTTCGCTGATTGTGACAAGGCTTCTTTCTGCGCTTTGCGCTCTTTATGCGCGGCTTTTCGCCCAGTTGATTTTGGACCCGTGCCTTTGGGCTTGGCATTTTTGCTTTGGCGAGATTTTTCTTTACGTGCAGCTTGCGCTGGTTTTTGCGTTTTCTTCTCGGCTTTCTCTTGCTCGGTTTCAGGTTCGGTGACAGGCGCATCACACACTACCACATAGTACTCTTGGTTGAATTCAAAGAAATCACCATCGTACATTTTACGACGTTTGCGGGTTTCGAGTTCGCCATTCACGGCCACATAACCTTCAGCAATAACGTGTTTTGCTTCACCACCGCCACTGACTAGATTGGCAATCTTAAATACTTTGTAGAGTTCAATAGGCTGAACGGAAACTTCGACGCCAATGGCTTCAATTTCAATTTCTTCACCAAACTGCTCTTCTTCGTACTCGTGATCTTGGCTTAGGTGTTCTTGGCTCATGGGTGTACCTCGCAAAAAATTTGCCGCAGTTTAAACCCTCAAACCACAAATAGAAATAACTATTACGATTTCTTCAGCAAGGATTTTTACCCCGTAAGGCCGAGTAAGCTAAAGTTATAGAACGGCAAGAGCAAATGGTTGTGGTATGGAAATCAGCACAAAAGTGAAAATCACCTTGGTCAGTACACTCTACCTAAATGCTGCTCACCTTATGGCGAGCGAGGATGCCATTCCCGTCACCATTTACAGCGACGATGCCTATCCCCCATACAGTTACCAAATCCAAGGGAATGCCGTTGGCATTTATCCTGATATTCTCAGACACGTTTTTGATCAGATGCCTCAATATCGTGTGACCATCAAACCCGTGCCTTTTGTGCGCGGTTTACGGCTGCTGGAAACAGGCAAAGGTTTTGCCCTTTTTCCTCCCTACTATTATGAAAATCGGCGTCCTTATATTCACCCTTACTCTAAGCCCATTCTCAAAGAACAAGTGGTGGTTTACTGTCACAACGAAGTGATGTTGAAAAACGTCGCTGAGTTAGCCAAATGGCCAGAAGACTTTTATGGACTAACCATAGGGATAAATGCAGCATTTTCTATTGGAGGTGATGCCTTTTGGATGGCCGCGCATGATGGCAAACTCAAGATTGAAGAAGCCAAAGACAATCAAGAGAACATTTTAAAAATGCGCGCTAAGCGTGTCGATTGCTACATCAATGATCGCCTTTCGATAGCGTGGGAAATTAAACGCCTAAAAGACGTAGGCCGCATCGACCATTCGGACTCTTTCCAACTGGCAGCATTTGTCAGTGAAGAGTATGGTTATTTGGGCTACAGTGCCTACGCAGAGCGATTTCCTTTCAAAGAGCCTTTTACCTCACAGTTCGACCAAATATTGCAACGTCTTCAAGGTTCGGGCATTGTGGAACAAGTCATCAGCAGTTACGTCGACTAGGAACTCCGCATTTTGATTACCATTGCCAGTTGCAATCTATTTAATTTTCTCGCTCCTCCTGGAGCTTATTACGAGTTCAGCAACATTCTCACCGACAACGAGTGGAACAAGAAAACCACTTGGCTCACACAGCAGTTACGAGCAATGAACGCAGATGTGGTTGCCTTTCAGGAAGTGTTCAGTCCGGACGCGCTCAACACTCTGACGAGCGAGTTGGGCTACCCATATTTTGTCTGCCTCGATACGCCTCATGTCACCGACGAGTTTATCTATTCCAAACCCGTCTTGGCGATAGCTTCTCGTTGGCCAGTGTTTGAAAGCCGTTTGGTTCGCTTTGGGGACTGCCTTGGGGATCATTCAGAAAAGAGTGACACCGTCACTGGCGATAAGGAATTTAGTCGACTGCCTCTGCACGCGGTTATTGAATTGCCCATCATTGGGCTATGCGATGTCATCACTCTGCACCTTAAATCGCAACGCCCAACCCAATGGCAAACGCAGCAGGTCGACAAAGCGGAAGATACGCCACCTTCTGATCCGGTTGGCAGTTGGTTATCCACCGTGCAACGAGGTTGGGAAGCCGTGCTGCTCAGCCAATACATCAAGAAAATTTACGCCAGCCATGCTCGTCCGATGGTGATCATGGGCGATTTTAACGCCAACATAAACAGTACCGAGCTTAAGCCGCTCAATGGTGAAAGCAATACCCCCTTATTGAAAGACGTGCGGGATTGGCTACTCGAACAGCCTATTTTCACCGATGAAGCGCAAAAGGCGACTCACTATCACGGCAGCCAAGGTTTGATTCTCGATTATCTGTTGCTCTCTGAAGAATTTGGTCAGCAAAACGCGCTGCAACGGGGCAAAATCACCAATCTTGTCGTTTGGGATAAGCATCTGGTCAACCCCAGTTTTGAGGTTGACCAATTTGCCAGTGACCATGCGTTTGTTGCTGTCACGATCGATACGTTGGACGCCTAATCAGTAGCTTACATCGCGACAAGATTTAAAAGCGACGCACAATTTTACGTGGGATCAATTCAACGCCCGGTTTGTAGCGTTTCGCTGAAGCATTGAGTGCCAACTCCAGCGCGCTGTCAGCGATCAATTCAAATTGTTGCGGCAGTGAGTTCACTTTAAACGGTAAGAAATCCAGCAAGCGGTTATCACCGAATGTGGCCAGTTTGACTTTATTGACCAGTTGCGGCTGTTCCAATAGCACGTCCAACACCCCTTCTAATAAAGTGTACGAAGTGGTCACAATCGCATCCGGAATGGTGTCTGCCAACAGCCACTCGTGCATAATGCGGTAGCCCTCTTCGCGGTAAAAGTGCTCACCGTAGCCCGATTGTGCTTGTTTGCCCATTTTCTTCACCGCAGAGAGATAACCTTGGTGGCGTTCGCGTGAAATATTCAACTCGGGCAACGCGCCAATCAGCCCAAGGGTTTGAATTTCATCACTCATTAAAGAGGATGTCAGCTCAAACGCCGCACCAAAATCTTCACTGACGACACAACTGAAATATTCATCGTCTAACGGACGGTCGAGCGCAATCACCGGCGTGCCTGACTTTTGCATTGCCAGATAAAATTCATTGGCATCCGCCATACTGGTTGCGACAAATAGCGCATCAATGCGTCGGCTCACTAAAGCATCGGCTACCTTACGCTCTGTTTCAGGATCATCATCAGAACAGGCAATCAGGATTTGATACCCCGCTTTTCGTGAATTTTGTTCAAGCAACTTAGCAAGGCGTGCGTAACTGGTGTTTTCTAAATCCGGAATAATTAAACCAAACGAGCGCGAGTTTCCTGCTCGAAGTGACGATGCTGCGTGATCGGGACGAAAATTGTATTCCTCCACCACCGCCATCACTTTCATCTGCGTTTTTTCGCTGATGCGGTATTTTTGCGCCTTACCATTGATCACATAACTTGCCGTTGTTTTCGAAACACCTGCCAACTTGGCTATTTCATCCAGTGTCATATTACCTACCCTAATCTGTGCGCCTGATCATAGATTCGAATTTCAGATCTTCGCGTCTGTTGAATTATACGCTGAATCGATTCAGTATAAAAGCTGAAAGGATTCAGCAAAATCTGCAAATAGACATACATCACCTAATTGAATGATTTTGTCGAATTGAACAGCATTCTCGGTATTGAACTCGTTGGCCGTGTCGACGTTGTAAATAAAAGTGCCGTTTGCTGAATTTTTTTAAATCAATTGCTGAATCGGTTCAGCTTAGAGTTAAGCAACGCAGGCTCTTAAACATAGAAGACCTCTCACAGCGCAGAGAAACAGGTTGAACCGAGAAAAATGACGACGCGATACGCTAAGAAGGCAACATGCTCAAATTAACTTCATCAGATATTACGCTCCAGCAGAGCGCCGACAACAAACTTGATGCGATCAAAAGCATCGCTGCCGCTCTCACCGAAAAAGGATTGGTTGAGCAAGGTTACGTCGAAGGAATGCTCAACCGTGAAGCACAAAACTCCACATTTTTGGGTAATGGCATCGCCATCCCCCACGGCACCACCGACACACGCGATTTGGTACAAAACACTGGGGTGGCCGTACACCACTTCCCTCACGGCGTTGAGTGGGGAGATGGCAACAAGGTTTACCTTGCGATTGGTATCGCAGCAAAGTCCGATGAACATTTAGGCATTCTCAAGCAACTGACTAAAGTGCTCAGTGCTGACGGTGTAGAAGCGCGCTTGCAGCAGGCTACAACGGAACAAGAGATCATTGATTTGTTGAATGGCGAAGTTCAACTTGAAGCCGACTTTGATGCCGCCAGCATCCAACTGCTCTTCCCTGCCAGCGACATGATCCAGATGAGCGCGGTTGCCGGAGGTTTGATCAAAAACAGCGGCAATGCAGGCAGTCAATTTGTGGCAGAACTCGTGACTAAAACACCGACGCATCTGGGCAAAGGTTTGTGGCTAGTTGGTAGCGATGTCAGCGTCACTCGCACTGCCGTGTCGTTTGTGACGACGGCGAACGATTGTGAATATCAAGGCACGCCCGTAAAAGGCTTACTGGCATTTGGCGCTTGCAACAACGCTCACCAAGCGATACTCGCCAACCTAACTCAACTGGTTTATCAAGGTAAACAAGAGACATTACTCAGCGCAAATGCCGAACAAGTGATTGCCATGCTGAGCGGCGAAAGCGTTGCCAATGCCTCTCTAGAGCCAGCAACGTCCGACAATACCGCGGTATTTAAAATCAAAAACGCACACGGTCTACATGCTCGCCCTGGCGCCATGTTAGTGGCGGAAGCGAAGAAATTCGAATCTACCATCAAAGTGGCAAACTTAGATGGCGATCGTTCAGTGGTGAACGCGAAAAGCTTGATGAAAGTGATTGCGCTTGGCGTGAAACACGGCCACCAACTGCAATTTACCGCGGAAGGCCCAGATGCTTCTCAAGCACTTGAAGCGATTGGCGCGGCTATCGCTTCTGGCCTTGGTGAAGGTTAAGGGGCTGCTATGACCACTCAAATGACCAATAAAGTTGTCACCATTACGCTAAACCCAGCGCTGGATCTAACAGGATCACTACAGCAATTAAACATTGGTTCTGTCAGCCTTGTGAATCACAGCAGCTTGCACGCGGCTGGCAAGGGGGTAAACGTCGCGAAGGTATTGAGCGATCTCGGCGCACAAGTCACTGTGACGGGGTTTCTTGGTAAAGATAACCCTGAAATGTTTAGCCAACTGTTTGCCGATATCGGGGCAAGCGATCAGTTTGTACGTGTTGAAGGCGCAACGCGCATCAACGTCAAATTGGTCGAAGCGGATGGCCGAGTCAACGACATCAACTTCCCTGGCGTCACGGTGAACGAACAAAACATCGTTGAGTTCGAACAGCGCTTAACTCGCCTGATGACGGATCACGATTACTTTGTGTTTGCCGGTAGCCTACCTCAAGGCGTGACACCAGAGCAGTGCGCAAAGTGGATAGCGTTACTGCAAAATGCAGGCAAGAAAGTGCTGTTTGACAGCAGCCGAGCCGCGCTAAAAGCGGGACTCGACGCCGCACCTTGGCTAATTAAACCCAATGATGAAGAACTCAGCGAGTTCATGGGAAAAGCACTGCACAGCGCTGACGAATGCCAGCATGCCGCACAGAGCCTTGCCAACAAAGGCATCGCCAACATCGTGGTCTCGATGGGGGCTGACGGCGTGATGTGGCTTCATGACGGTCAATGGCTACGTGCTATGCCACCGAGAATGTCGGTAGTAAGCACCGTTGGCGCAGGCGACACCTTAGTGGCTGGCTTATGCTGGGGCCACATGCAACAAATGCCAAAAATGGATTTACTGAAGTTTGCCACTGCACTGTCCGCGATGGCGGTCACGCAGGTTGGCGTGGGATTAACCAGCCAGCAAGAGCTGGAAAGCATACAACAAAGAACGCAAGTTCAATTGCTTGACGACGTGCAGAACTCTGCCAGCGCAAGCTAAGAGACATAAGGTTACTACTATGAAAATTGCGATTATTACTGCCTGCCCTAGCGGCGTAGCAAACAGCATTATCGCTGCGGGATTACTCGAACAAGCAGCGAAAAGCCTCAACTGGGATGCATCGATTGAATGTCAATCGAGCGTCATGCCAACCACACCACTTTCTGCGCAGCAAATTGCGGACGCGGATGTAGTTGTGATTGCTGCCAATACCCCTATCGATGAAAGTCGTTTCGTTGGCAAAAAACTGTATCGCTCTGAGATCAGTGCGGTCACCAACGACGCCAACGCCTTTTTACAAAGCGCGGTCGAGAAAGCGCAACTGCTGCAAGCCAGCGCGGGCGTTCAACCCACTGTGCAAACTGCGGCGAAGAAAATCGTCGCTATCACGGCTTGTCCAACGGGCGTTGCACACACCTTTATGGCAGCAGAAGCCTTAGAGGAAGAAGGCAAACGTCGTGGTCACCAAATTAAAGTAGAAACGCGCGGTTCTGTTGGCGCAAAAAACCAGCTAACCCAGCAAGAAATTGCTGACGCGGATCTGGTGATCATCGCAGCAGACATCGAAGTACCACTGGATCGCTTCAACGGCAAACTGATGTACCGCACCAAGACAGGCCCCGCGTTGAAGAAAACAGGCGAAGAGATGGACAAAGCGTTTGCTCAAGCAACGGTTTATCAACACACCGCTTCTGCAGGTAGCAGCAACGCTTCTGAAGAGAAAAAAGGCGTTTATAAGCATCTGATGACGGGCGTCTCTCACATGCTTCCTGTGGTCGTTGCTGGCGGTTTGATCATCGCACTCTCTTTCGTCTTCGGTATCGAAGCGTTTAAAGAAGAAGGCACATTGGCTTCGGCACTCATGACCATCGGTGGTGGCTCCGCTTTCGCACTCATGATTCCCGTTCTTGCGGGCTTCATCGCGTTTTCAATTGCTGATCGCCCGGGCTTAGCTCCAGGTCTTATTGGCGGTATGTTGGCAAGCTCAACTGGCGCGGGTTTCCTTGGCGGTATCGCGGCGGGCTTTATTGCCGGTTACTCAGCGAAATTTATTGCAGACAAAGTGCAACTGCCACAATCGATGGAAGCGCTCAAACCGATTTTGATCATCCCATTCATTGCGAGCCTGTTCACTGGTCTCACCATGATTTACATCGTGGGTGGCCCGGTTTCCAGCATCATGTCCGCGATGACTGAATTCCTCAACAACATGGGTTCAGCGAACGCAGTATTGCTCGGTGTGATTCTTGGCGCGATGATGTGTTTCGACCTTGGTGGCCCAGTAAACAAAGCGGCTTACACCTTTGGTGTTGGTCTACTGGCTTCTCAAACTTACGCACCAATGGCGGCCATCATGGCGGCCGGTATGGTGCCAGCACTGGGAATGGGCTTAGCGACTTTCCTAGCGAGAGACAAGTTTGAACCAAGCGAGCGCGAAGCAGGCAAAGCTTCTTTTGTACTTGGTCTATGCTTTATCTCTGAAGGTGCCATTCCTTTTGCAGCGAAAGACCCAATGCGCGTCATCCCTGCTTGTATGGCTGGTGGTGCACTAACCGGTGCCCTATCCATGTTGTTTGGCGCTAAATTGATGGCACCTCACGGCGGTCTATTTGTACTGCTGATTCCAAACGCGATTACCCCTGTGCTGATGTACCTAGTGGCCATCGCAGCAGGTACCGCATTAACCGGTTTTGGTTATGCCTTCCTGAAAAATCGTGCTGAAGCAAAAGAAGCAGCAACGGCCTAAGTTTTACCCTTACCTTGATGCCAGTTCCCCTCGAATTTGGCTTTCAACACCTCCCTAGCGGAGGTGTTTTTTTATGCCTCAAAGCTAATGACAAAACCATACACATCAATACTTTCCAGTTAAATCAGCAACTTATAATATACGTCGCATAGGGTGTACGGGTTATTGATGTAAACAACCTTTCTATCAATTGTATCAATAATAAGACTTGTATCTCATAAGTCGCACCCTATAATGCACGCCGTTTTATTGAAAGTAACAGAGTGAATTACAAAATGAAAAAAGTTGTATTTTTGTTAGCTGCTGTCTCTGCATTTGCGCAGGCAAACACCAACGACATCGAGAAGAAAGACGTATCTGGTTTCTACCTAGGTGGTGGTATCGGTGCTACCACTGCATACGATGATGGTATTGGTAGAAATGAACTCGATCTTAAATCAAACGATTCGACATACAAGTTGTACGGTGGCTACCAGTTCAACCGCATTGTGGCAATTGAAGCGCAATACACGCGTTACGGCGATATTTACAGTAAAGACGACGCAGACCGCCACATGGTAAAACCTGAAAGCATCGCGTTGATGGCAAATCTTGGTTACACCTTTGATAGTGGATGGCGTCCTTTTGCAACAGTGGGTCTTGGCCGCACTGAACTCGATTTTGGTCCTCTATCAAAGACAGAAACCTCATTCCGCGCTGGTGTGGGTGGCGAATATTCACCGAAAGCAATTGAAAACCTCAACTTCCGCGTAGCCTACGAAGTGGACAGCTTTATGTTCGATAACGGCCCAAGTGACGACGTCAACATCGTGCTAGGTTCTCTTTACGCAGGTGTGTCATACAAGTTCTAAGCCTTCAACAACGTTTGGTTGAAAGCTAGGAAACCGCATAAAAGAACAATTTCTGACTCTTACACGGAACAAGAAAGCAAAAACAATGCGGAAAAACGATTTGGGGCAGTCACACTGCCCCATTTTTTATCGATAGAATTGTGTCATTGCTAAGGCGGGTTATGACTTTGCTGGCTTGATGCCAAACAAAATAGCAAACATAACGGGCACGACGACTAAGGTCAGTACCGTCGCGAAACCCAATCCGGCCATGATGGTAATGGCCATAGAACCAAAGAACGCATCAAATACCAATGGAATCATGCCAAGTATGGTGGTCAATGCCGCCATGCTGACGGGGCGAACACGGCTCACCGCGCTATCGATGATGGCAAGATACGGATCTTTACCGGAATCGAGTTCCAGATTGATTTGATCCAGCAACACAATGCCATTTTTCAGAATCATACCGCTTAGGCTCAACAGGCCAAGAAAAGCGGTAAAACTGAACGGCATGTTGGTGGCTAACAAGCCAAACGCCACACCAATGATAGACAGCGGCACCGTGAACCAAATCACCAACGGTTTTTTGAACGAATTGAAAAGCAACATGGTGATGATGAACATCAACAAATAGCCCATTGGCAGTGAGCCAAACAGCCCTTCTTGCGCATCTTTTGATGACTCGTATTCCCCACCCCAAGTGATTTCATAACCATGTGGAATTGGCAGCGCCATCACTTTGGGTTGCACACGGGCAAACAAACTTGCTGCCGTGTCCTCGCTTAGCACGTCGTGGTCAGCCAACACGGTCAAGGTGCGTTTACGGTCGCGGCGTTGTATTAACGGCTCCTCCCAGTCTAAAGTCACACCATCGATGATTTGATCAACCGGAATGTAGCTTTGCAGCGATGGGCTCCAAATGCTGACGTTTTGTAGCGATTCAAAATCCACTCGTTCTGTTTCTGGCAGTCGCACCATAATCGGCAAAATACGTGTGCCATCTCTGAGTAGACCCAATGTACTGCCACCAAAGCTCATCTGCAAAGTGCTCGATAAATCTTCTTTTGAGATGCCTAAACGGCGCGCTTTCGATTCGTTGAAGATCGGAACGATTTGCTTCGTTCGCTCACGCCAATCATGGCGTATATTACGAGCGCCCGGATCGGTGTGGAGAATGTCTTCCACTTGAACCGCCAACGCTCTGAGCACTTGTGGATCTGGGCCAGTGATGCGCGCTTCAATCTTAGATGCTGGCGATGGGCCAAATTCCATCAGCTTTAACTGGAAGGTTGGCTTGTCAAAGGTTTTGGCTAAACGGCTATCGAGTTCGTTGAGCAGCACAAACATGGTGTCACGATCCGTTGTTCGCACTTGAAACTGCGCATACGCTTCGTAGTTCTTGGCAGGCTCATAGGTTAATGCAAATCGCTGCAAGCCCTGACCAATCGATGCGGACACAAAGTCGATGTTTGCTTGCTGGCGAATGTAACTTTCCACTTCACTGGCTTGTTTCATCGTTTCACGAATATCCGTCCCTTCTGGCATCCACATATCCACGTAAAACATCGGCGTGTTGGAGGGCGGAAAGAACTGCTGCTTAACTTGACCAAACGCCACTACCGCGCCAACGAGCAATGCGACCATGCCAGCGACCGTCAGCCAACGAAAACGCAACGCCCACTTTAGCGACGCGCCAAATGCGACAAACAACCAGCCTTTGTATGGGTCTTCGTCGTCAGCATCTTGCGTTTTGTCTTGCTCTTTCAAGAGCAGATCCGCCAGAAATGGGGGCAGCGTAATCGCGGTGATCCAGCTTAAGAACAGCGAGAAACACAAAACCCAGAACAGTGACCCCATAAACTCACCCGTCGCGTCCTGTGACAAACCAATCGGCGCAAACGCAGTGATGGCAATCACGGTCGCCCCCAGCAAAGGCCACTGAGTTTGTTTCACAATCTCGGTTGCGGCTTGGATTTTTGTACGCCCTTTCTTTAGGCCCACCAATATCCCTTCCACCACCACAATGGCGTTATCCACCAGCATACCTAGAGCGATAATCAACGCCCCTAGCGAGATACGGTGTAGTTCAATGTCGTAATGGTTCATCAGAATAAAGGTGCCGAATACCGTCAGCAGCAATACCAAGCCGATGATCACCCCACTACGAAGCCCCATAGTGAACAGCAAAACAATGATCACGATGGCCACCGCTTCCGCCAAACTGATCACAAAGGCTTTCACTGAATCATCCACTTCTTGAGCCTGATTGTAGAAGTAGCTCATGTCGATGCCAGTAGGCTTGATGCTTTCTAGGCTGGCCAATTCCGCTTCAATACGCTGGCCCACTTCCACCACATTCACACCTGAGGCAAAGGAAACGCCAATGTTGATCGCTTTCTTGCCATTAAACAACAACACATTGTCTGGCTTTTCTTGAATGCCTCGGGTGATGGTCGCCACATCTTTTAAGCGAATGAGATTGCCGGTATCTCGGCCATGAATGATCAGATTTTCAAGCGCCTCGACGGTGTTCAACGTGCCGCTGGGGCGAATCATTAAGCTCTCGCCATTGACCATCACTTCACCAGCAGAAACCACATTGTTCTGCTTATTGAGTAAACCGGAAATGACGTTCATATCAAGGTTGAGCGCCGCGAGACGATCGAGGGAGATTTCAACAAAAAGCAGCTCTTGTTGATCGCCTGCAATGTCCACTTTGCCCACACCATCAATCAGTTCAAGCTCACGAGTCAGTTGGTCTGCATAGCGTTTCAGCTCCACATAATCGTAATCGTCACCCGTGAGCATCAACATCACGCCGTAGACGTCACCAAAATCATCCATGATTTGTAGCGATTGAACACCTTGCGGTAACGCGGGTTGCAGATCATTGATTTTACGACGCATCTCATCCCAGATTTGTGGCAACTCATCAGGCCCGTAATCCATCTTCATGCTCACCATGATTTGCGACAGACCATTGGATGAGGTGGACGTGATCTTATCGATATACGGCAGTTTGCGGATCTCTTTCTCGAGCGGATAAGTCAGCTCTTCTTCCACCTCTTTCGACGTCGCCCCCGGATACGTTGCAATGACCATCGCATCTTTAATGGTAAATGCAGGGTCTTCCAAACGCCCCAACTCTAAGAATGACGTAACCCCGCCAATGGCAAGAATAACGATAAACAGCCAACTGATGACTTTATTCTTGATGGAATATTCCGCAATGCTCATTCTTGTTCCTTCTCTACCACATCCACGTGTTTGCCTTCGCGCAACTTGCGTAAATTCGAATTCACCAACACATCACCTTGTGCCACTCCAGACGAGACAATGGCCCCATCGCCGTGGATTTGTTCAATGGCCACGGCCACTTTAGTGACCGCGTCACCATTTAGTTTCCAAACAAAGAACTCCCCTTCACGACTTCCAGCTTGCAGCGCTGTCATCGGAATGGTGTAGCCATCAATGGCACTAATACCGGCGGCTGCCATATCGACCAGCACGCTGACACTGGTACCAGGGAGGATCTCGCTTTGCTGCAATGGTTGTGGCATCGATAAGTACATTTGGTAAGTTTGAGTTTGCGCATTCGGTTCACTGGTGTGTTCCAAATAATTGAGTGCGAACGTTTTCTGCACGCCAGAAAAGGTCGCTTGTGGCTGGTAGTCCATACTTTGTGTGTTCGGGTTCACCAACGCTAACACGTTGTCGGACAACTCAATTCGCACGTAAACCTTGTCGTTTTGATACAAACTGACGATCGGCTCACCAATCGCGATACGCTCAAAACGTTCTTTGTACACTTCCGCAATCTTACCGGTGAACGGGGCAAACAATCGGGTGTAGTTAAGCTGGTTTGTTGCGTTGTAAAAATTGGCTTCCGCTAATTCTTTGCTCGCTGTGAGGGCATCTAACTCTGCGTTGGAGATCATCCGTTTAGCATAAAGCTCGTTACCACGTTTCAGCTGACGAATCGCCAAGTTGTATTGCGCTTGTGCATCGTTCATCGCTTGTTTTTCTTTGCTGTCATCGAGCTTAGCGATCATCTGCCCTTGCTTGACGAGATCGCCCGCGTTGACCAAAACATGCTGAATTTCTCCGGCGCGGCGAAAAGCGATCGGTGTTTGCTCGGCAGGCACAACTTGGCCTTTAAAGGTGCGATACTGGCTCTTAACCGGCGCATCAACAGAAACCGTTGAAACGTACAACGGCGGTTCATTAAACGACTGTGGCTGGGAATCACACCCTGTCAGCACGGCCAACGTGATTGCCGAAAGTAGTAATAAAGGACGTTTCATTAAATGCCCTCCTCGCGTACCCAAGCTTTCACCACTTGGCCTTCCACTAAACGCTCAACCCCCGCAATGACCACGTAGTCACTGCTGTCGAGGCCAGATTCCACGCCTCCCTCAGCATTTAAAGAGAGCGTTACTTTGTTAACTTGCTGCGTCTTGCTGTCCATCACCCACACCTCTCCTTGCGAGGCTTGCTTTGTCACCCATGCCGTGTTTGGCAAAAACATTGCGCTAGAGATGTTTTGCTTGGCAATGTGCACTTGTCCTGTCATCCCCGTTAACAAGTTGCGATCTGCCGGTCTATCGATGGTGACAATCACTTGATAGCTGTTGGTATCTGGGTTTGGTCGAGTTGAAATCTCTTTAAACTGGCCAGAAATGCGCTTATTGGGTTCGCTGTCCATCGTCACCCACATCTCTGCGTTTTTGAGCGCCGCCAGAGAAAGCGATTCAACATAGGTCACAGGCAGTGCAAACGACACATCTAACACACGGTTGTCGATAAGATTGAGGATCTCTTGTTTTTCCGCCACCAGTTGGTGAGGTTTGACATAGGTGTAAGAAACCACACCATCAAAAGGCGCGTGAATTTTGGTGTAGCTGAGATCGGTTTTGGCTTGCTCCCAATTGGCGAGCGCCGCCTTGTATTGAGTTTCTTGCTGATCATAGCTATCGGCGCTGATGAGTTTTTTCGCATACAGTTGCTTGGCGCGTTGCCATTCTGTCTTCGCCAGTGAGTATTGCGCCTGAGCAGCGTTAAGTGCCAATTGCAAATCTTTCGGGTCCAGCGTCACCAAGACATCGCCTTGGCTCACCTCTTCACCCATCTTGACCAACAATTGGTTAATTTCACCGCCCACTTGGAAAGAGAGCTGAGCGCGATATGTTGCATCGATTCGCGCTAAAAAGGCATCCGATTCCGCCACGCTCAGATCGTCCACCGCCAGTAGCTTCACGGGTTTGATCAGAGGATCGGCAGGCTCCGATATGGCTTTATCGCAGCCCGTCAGCAGTGTTGATAGACCAAGCATCACCGCAGCAGCGACAGACGTGCGTATTATCTGGGGTTTGCGCACAGAGATTCTCCATTTCTTTATTTGCTATACAGCTGTGCAGTATATGGAGAATCAGAAAATGATCAATATATTTTCCATATGGACAATATAAGAATTGGTCAAATTGTCTCGTTTCTGGTAAAAATAGGCGCGTTGATGGATATCTGAGAAAACTCGAACGATGACTGTAAGAAAGCAAGGTCGAAGAAGTGCCGAAGCGGCCGAGCAAACGAAGTGCATGATCCTTAAAGTGGCAGCCGATATGTTCTGCGAATTGGGTTATGAGCGCATCTCTCTGCGAAACATCAGTGAGAAGGCCGGCGTGTCACACAGTTTGATTCGCCACCACTTCGGTAGCAAAGAGAAGATTTGGCAAGCCGTCAGTGATGGAATGGACGAGTTTTTGCAACTCTACATGGCAGAACTCATCAACCAAATGCCGCAAGACATGCCATCAAACCGAAAAATTTATCTGTTTATGGTGCGCATGCTCGCCTTTGCCTTAGTCAATCCTCACCCAATCCAAATGATTGCCGATGCGATCCGCCAAGGTGACGACGCCCTACTGCAATACTTCCTCAGATCAAAAGACGAGTTCGCTGAAATCTTTACCAAGCTCTTTGCTGACTACAACGTGGAATACCCAGAAACCCCCATCGATCAATGGGAATCGAAATGGCAAATGCTGGTCTTTGCTCATGGTGCTATCACACTCGCTCCGATGATGAAAGAGACTTGGCCTGACGATGCGGAAAACCGTGATCAAATGCTGATCAATCATTGGGAGCTGTTTAATACCATCATGGCGAACCAGTTTGGTGTGGAAAAAGCACAAATGATTCACCCAGCGAAGTTGAACGATATCGTCATCGATATGTTCTGCCCAATTGAAGACCTCACTCCTTAGAGCGCTTCAGCGAAAAAATAGACGGCCAAACACGGTTCAAACTGAAATGCAGTAGGTAGTATACCAATAGCCACAACCCTACTGCGCCGCCTCCCGAGGAACTGCCGAAACTCATTGGAGCCTCTTCATTATTACCAGATGAACCTGTGTCATCGACACTGCCTGTGTCGCCATTCATATAATCCAAGCGCATCTGTTCCGTCACGGTCACTTTTGCCGTTTCATTACCTGCCAATACACTGTCTATCCAAGCGGCGTAGTCGGTAATTTCCGTAAACACCGACGTTACGGCCCAATTGGGATCACCGCAAATATTCGGGCCAAAGCTGGTCACGCCCACTTGCACCATCACCCCATTGTTATCCCAATACACTGGCCCACCGGAATCCCCCTGACACGTGCTGTTTTTCAACTGGCTACTTTGGCTAAAATTGCCATCAAAACAGATCTGCTTACTGGATAAATAATTCCCCGCGGAAAACACATTGGCACACTGGGTGTTGCTGATGTACGTGAGTGGTGTTTCTTGCAGTTGCGATTCGCTGTCAAAGCCAGAGCGCGTATTGCCATGCCCTACAGCAAAGAAAGTTTCCGAGGCATTGCGGTACACCTCATTTTGCGGACGTCTAATCACGTCATTAACCGAATCTATGTTCATCGACACTTCGAGCTTAAGAATGGCAATGTCGTTTGGAAACAGCGTTGAAGAACTGTTTGAGAAATTATCGGGATAGAAGATTTTCGCCACTCGGTGACGCTGAATGTTGCCAAAGGGATAGTCGCTTTCATCTTGAAGCTGTGGCACCACCACCAGAAACAGCGCTAATGAGCCCAACTCTTCCACACAATGAGCGGCCGTTAGCACATGGTCGACATCCAGAATGGTGGCGCCACAAGAAGCGCCAGAATAGTAACCGCCATCGTATTCAAGGGAATCGTAGAAAAGGCTGGCAAAGGAGGCGTATCGGTTCACATCAACGACCGTGCCGTTGACGATGCGGCTTTCCACTTCTCCCGCTATTGTCGCTGCGGAGAAAAGTACGGAAAGGAAAGAAAACTTCGCTAAAGATTGTACTGAAAACATAACACCGCGCCCCTATGTTAGAAGCGCGGTGCCAATTATTCGCAAAAATAAACGTCGTATTTGCTGTAACTTAGCTCAACGCTTCATTAACCACGGTAGTAGCGTTGTGGTACAAACGGCATTTTCTCTACCGTCATTGGTAGCAGTTTGCCACGAACTTCAGCAAACACTTCAGTGCCGATTTCCGTTAGGTCTGAACGTAGGTAAGCCATGGAAACTGGCTTGCCCGCATTTGGACCTGCGGTACCACTGGTTACTACACCCACTTTATTACCTTCTCCATCAAACAACTCAGCACCTTCACGGACTGGCGCTTTGGTTTGACCAACCAGACCAACACGCTTGCGAGACACATCCTTGGTTTCAATCTGCTTAAGGATGATGCCTGCACCAGGGAAACCACCTTCACGCTCACCGCCAGTGCGGCGAACTTTCTGGATGCCCCACAATAGGCTGGCTTCTACTGGCGTGGTGGTTTCATCAAGATCATGACCGTACAAACATAAACCACACTCTAGACGCAACGAATCACGTGCGCCAAGACCAATCCATTCAACTTCTTCTTCCGCCGTCAATGCACGAGCAAGCGCTTCTGCTTTGTCTGCGGGTACAGAAATTTCGTAGCCGTCTTCTCCAGTATAGCCGCTGCGAGAGATGATGCATTCTACGCCCAGCAATTCGAGTTTTTGCACATCCATAAACAGCATCTCAGCCACAGCAGGTTGGAAGCGGCTCAACACCTCAACCGCTTTTGGACCTTGAATAGCAAGCAGTGCGCGATCGTCAATGATTTCGAGTTCAACGTCGGATGGAATATGCGCTTGCAGATGGTTGATGTCTTGCTCTTTACACGCAGCATTGACGACAACAAACAGATGATCACCCAGGTTAGCCACCATAAGGTCATCCATAATGCCGCCCTGCTCGTTGGTGAAAAACGCGTAACGCTGTTTGCCTTCACCCAAATCAATGATATCCACTGGAACCAGAGACTCAAGAAACGCTGCTGCGCCCGCACCGTGCAGTCTTAGCTGCCCCATGTGAGACACATCAAACAGGCCTGCCGCTTCACGCGTGTGCAAGTGTTCTTTCTTCACACCTAACGGGTATTGAACTGGCATGTCGTAACCAGCGAAAGGCACCATTTTCGCACCCACTTCAATGTGCAATGCGTGAAGTGGTGTTTTAAGTAGTACTTGGTCTGAGTGTTCTTGAGTCATTTTCGTCTCCATTAGCTAGACCCATCACAGCGATCTATCAGCAATTAATTGTCCAGATTTCCCCTCAAAGGAAACTGCGTTTCCAATAATAAACACGTGTTGTACTAATTTGCACGCTCAACCTTTTGGGTCCTACTCAAAATGTGACTTTTAACAATTTAATCACATTAAGCAGTAATAAAAAAAGCGCCGCATTGAGGGAATTATCATCAGAGCGGCGCTATTCTAATCTTGTTTTAAACAAAAGCAAACGTTTGCTTTCACTATAGGAAATTTACATCTTTTTAAAACTATTTTGCTGTCACCCACAAAATGTGCGCATCTTCCTCGCTAACGGAGACCAACATATGCCCCATGTTCGCATCGTAATAGACGCTGTCCCCTTCGCTCAGAACCACAGGCTCATAGAACTCGGAATAGAATTGGACCGCGCCAGATAAGATCAGCAAGAACTCTTCGCCATCGTGACGAACCCAATCGCCATACTCTTCAAACGTGCGCGCATGTACCACACTTTTGAACGGCATCATCTTTTTGTTTGAGAGCTGAGTGGCTAACAATTCATGCTCGTAGGTTTGCGTTGGGTGCGGTTTTCCTTGCCCTGCCAACGTAATATCACGACGACCCGTTGCAACCTTTTTTCTTGGAGGTTCAAAGAGTTGTGGCATATCAATTTTCAAACCGTGCGCGAGTTTCTGCATTGCTTGAAAGGTGGGAGAAATCTGTTCGTTCTCAATTTTGCTTAGTGTTGAACGCGCCAAACCAGTTCGCTGACTGGCTTCTTCTAGCGTAATACCAAGGCGTGAGCGCACTTCTTTAATGCGTTGGCCAAGCTTCAATGGCTCGATATTTTGCTCTTGCGATTCTTTCGCTAATGTCAGGGACGGGTACTCGTCATACAATTCTTCCGACATAAATCCCTCATGTTTCTTATACGCTTCCTGTTTACAAAACATTGTGCATGAAGCGTAAAGTGGAGAAAAGTCCACCAAGTTAAATAAAGCGTGCTCCTGTTAACAAAATCCGAATCTCTGTTTCCTATAGGAAATTTTTGTTGATTGTTCACTGAACAACGGGTATGTTACCGACTTGTTAGATGAAGAGATGCTTTTTCCGCTTGATATAGACAATGGAATTGATGCTATTCAGCGGCCTTTTGAACCCATTTGGGACGGAATTCACTCTGTTTGGTGTGTGACAACAAATCACAAAAACAGCGCCAAACGGTTGTTATAAAGGACGGTCGGATCGTAAAGCAAAGACGCCGATTCGACGGATGATTGAAAGGTTATCTACCATGAATAGTCATTACCAAAATCACAGCTTGGAAAACTTTTTCTCGACTAACTTGTCTGCAACGGATGATGCCGTTTTTGCTGGTATTCAAGCCGAATTTACTCGTCAAAATGAACAAATCGAATTGATCGCTTCTGAGAACATCGTGTCTAAAGCGGTCATGCAAGCGCAAGGCACCTGCCTCACCAATAAATACGCGGAAGGTTACCCAGGTCGCCGTTACTACGGTGGTTGTGAACACGTTGATACTGTGGAAGCCATCGCTATCGAACGCGCAAAAAAACTTTTTGGTTGCGAATACGCAAACGTTCAACCGCACTCTGGCGCTCAAGCAAATGGCGCGGTGAAACTGGCGCTATTGCAACCTGGCGACACCATTATGGGTATGTCGCTCGATGCAGGCGGCCACTTAACTCATGGTGCGCGCCCTGCTCTTTCAGGCAAATGGTTTAACGCGGTTCAATACGGCGTTGATAAAGAAACGCTCGAAATCAACTACGATGATGTTCGTGCGCTAGCCGTAGAACACAAACCAAAAATGATTATTGCTGGTGGCAGCGCGATCCCTCGCGTGATTGATTTTGCCAAGTTCCGCGAAATTGCTGACGAAGTTGGCGCGATTTTAATGGTTGATATGGCGCACATCGCCGGTTTGATCGCCACAGGCGCACACCCTAGCCCACTGCCTCATGCACACGTGGTAACCACCACCACACACAAAACGCTACGCGGCCCACGCGGCGGCATGATCCTCACCAATCACGAAGAAATCATTAAGAAAATCAACTCTGCAGTTTTCCCTGGTCTACAGGGCGGCCCGCTGATGCACGTGATTGCGGCGAAAGCGGTCGCGTTTGGCGAAGCACTCGGCCCTGAGTTCAAAACTTATATCGATTCGGTGATCAATAACGCAAAAGTTCTCGCTGAAGTGTTGCAAACTCGCGGTTGTGACATTGTGACTGGCGGAACGGACACGCACCTAATGCTGGTTGATCTTCGTCCTAAGGGATTGAAAGGTAACAAAGCAGAAGAAGCACTAGAGCGTGCGGGGATCACATGTAACAAAAATGGCATCCCATTCGACACAGAAAAACCTATGATTACATCGGGTGTTCGTTTGGGCACGCCAGCGGGTACAAGCCGAGGCTTTGGCGCAGAAGAATTCAAATTAATAGGTCACTGGATTGGTGATGTTCTCGACGGGTTAGTTGAAAACCCAGAGGGCAACGCAGAAGTAGAACAACGCGTGCGTAAAGAAGTGAAAGCACTCTGTTCACGCTTCCCACTTTACCAGTAACCACAAATTTAAATCCTAATACGATATTTTGGAGATTATGCAATGGACAAAACACTGAAGTTTACAGAAAGCCACGAGTGGGTTCGCGACAACGGAGACGGCACTGTAACTATCGGTATCTCTGAGCACGCTCAAGAAATGCTGGGTGATGTGGTATTCGTCGAGCTACCTGAGCTTGAAGCGGAAATCGAAGCAGGTGAAAGCTTTTCACTGGTTGAATCCGTAAAAGCGGCGTCAGACATCTACGCACCAGTGACCGGTGAAGTCGTTGAAGTGAATGAAGAGCTTTCTGATAGCCCAGAGCTAATCAACGAGGAACCGTACGAAGGCGGTTGGATTGTTAAGGTGAAACTGTCTGATCCTTCAGAGCTTGATAATCTGAAAGATGCAGAAGAGTACCTAAACTCAATCGAAGAAGATTAATAAAGGAATTTTGATATAAAGCTGCCTCCTCCCGTGGGCAGCTTTTTTTCAAGGCTGTGTTTTAGCGCTCGCGCTTTCGCAGCTCTCTTGAAGGTAAAGGACCATGACTGAATTACTTCAAAGCCTCAACACACAACACGAGTTCGTTGGTCGCCACAACGGACCAAATCACGCCGATCAACAAAAAATGCTTTCTACCATTAACGCAGAAAGCCTAGATGCCTTGATCGCGCAAACCGTTCCAGCACAAATTCGCCTAGAAAAGCCAATGCAACTGGCCGAAGCGCAAAGCGAAGCAGACATGCTGGCATCAATCAAAAAGTTCGCTGACTTAAACCAAGTTAAGCGCACTTTCATTGGCCAAGGTTACTACAACACCTTCACGCCAAACGTTATTTTGCGTAACGTACTGGAAAACCCAGGCTGGTACACGGCTTACACGCCATACCAACCAGAAATTTCTCAAGGTCGATTGGAATCATTGTTGAACTATCAACAAATGGTGATGGACCTAACGGGCATGGACATCGCCAACGCCTCTCTACTCGATGAAGCCACCGCCGCCGCAGAAGCAATGACGCTTTGCCAGCGCGCAGGTAAGAGCAAGAGCAAAGTCTTCTTCGTCGCAGACGATGTTCACCCGCAAACCATTGAAGTGATCAAAACTCGCGCGAAATACTTCGGCTTTGACGTAGTGATCGGCAATGTTGATGCACTACCACAAACAGAAGCCTTCGGCGCCCTACTTCAATACCCAAGTACAACAGGTGAAGTACGCGATCTCACCGATGTCATCGCACAAGCACAAGCCAACAAGACACTGGTTTCAGTCGCAACCGATCTCCTTGCTTCAGCACTTGTGAAGCCAGCCGGTGAAATGGGTGCAGATGTTGTCATTGGCTCAGCACAGCGCTTTGGCGTACCGATGGGTTACGGTGGCCCACACGCAGCCTTCATGGCAACGCGCGAACAGCACAAACGCACCATGCCAGGCCGTGTGATCGGTGTTTCTATCGACGCCAAAGGCAACCAAGCACTGCGCATGGCAATGCAAACACGTGAGCAGCATATCCGCCGCGAAAAAGCGACCTCTAACATCTGTACGGCGCAAGCCCTGCTTGCCAACATGGCATCGTTCTTTGCCGTGTACCACGGTGAAGAAGGCATCCGCACCATCGCGCGCCGCACTCACCACATGACGGCCATTCTTGCTGCTGGCCTAACCAAATCCGGTTACGAGCTAGCGCATAACGCGTTCTTCGACACCATCACCATTAACACCGGTGACAACACTCAAGCGCTTTACGCTAAAGCACAAGCGGCAGACATCAACCTACGTCTGCTTGACGGCCAAATTGGCATCAGCTTTGACGAAACCACCACAGTGGCAGACATCGACGCCCTATTCGCGATTTTCGATGTGAAAGAGAGCGTAAACGCACTTTCAACCGACATCGCAGGCAACGAGTTTGCGGCGATTCCAGAAGCGTGTCGTCGTACTAGCCGTTTCCTAACTCACCCTGTGTTCAACACTCACCACAGTGAAACACAGATGATGCGTTACCTAAAACAGCTAGAAAACAAAGATTTCTCGCTCACTCACGGCATGATCCCACTGGGCAGCTGTACCATGAAGCTCAACGCAGCGGCAGAGATGATCCCGGTGACTTGGCCTGAGTTTGGTGCGCTTCACCCATTCGCGCCTATCGAGCAAGCCGCAGGTTACACTGCACTGGCTGAAGATCTCAAAGCGAAGCTGTGTGAAATCACTGGCTACGATGCGTTCTCACTACAACCAAACTCCGGTGCTTCTGGCGAATATGCAGGCCTTATCGCGATTCAGCGTTACCACGAGAGCCGTGGCGAAGGTCACCGTAACGTGTGTTTGATCCCAAGCTCCGCGCACGGCACCAACCCAGCAACCGCTGCGATGGTTTCGATGAAAGTGGTGGTGGTGAAATGTGATGAAAACGGCAACATCGACCTTGTCGACCTTGCTGCAAAAATCAAAAAACACCAAGAAAACCTATCAAGCATCATGATCACTTACCCTTCAACGCACGGCGTTTACGAAGAGCAAGTGAAAGAAGTGTGTGAAATGGTTCACGCGGCTGGCGGTCAGGTTTACCTTGATGGCGCAAACATGAACGCGCAGGTTGGCCTAACGTCTCCGGGCTTTATCGGTTCAGACGTTTCGCACCTCAACCTACACAAAACCTTCTGTATCCCACACGGTGGTGGCGGTCCGGGTATGGGCCCTATCGGTGTGAAATCGCACCTAGCGCCTTTCCTACCTGGTCACATCGAAAACGGTGTGGAAGGGAAAGAGTTCGCGGTTTCAGCAGCGGATCTCGGCAGTGCATCAATTCTGCCAATCTCTTGGGCTTACATTGCAATGATGGGCGCAGATGGCCTAACAGAAGCAACCAAAGTGGCGATTTTGAACGCGAACTACGTGATGGAGCGTCTACGCCCGCACTACCCTGTTCTTTACCGTGGCACCAATGGCCGCGTGGCGCACGAATGTATTATCGATATTCGTCCGCTGAAAGAAGAAACAGGCATCAGCGAAGAAGACATTGCAAAACGTTTGATGGACTACGGTTTCCACGCACCAACCATGTCGTTCCCTGTGGCAGGCACACTGATGGTAGAGCCAACGGAATCGGAAGATCTGGAAGAGCTAGACCGTTTCTGTGACGCGATGATCGCCATCCGTGAAGAGATGTCTAAAGTGAAGAACGGTGAATGGCCACTGGAGAACAACCCTCTGGTTAACGCGCCACACACACAAGTAGACTTGATGGAAGAGCAATGGGATCGTCCATACCCACGTGAAATCGCGTGCTTCCCATCGGCTGCAACTAAACGTTCTAAATACTGGCCAACCGTGAACCGTGTAGACAACGTCTACGGTGACCGTAACCTAGTCTGCTCATGCCCAGGCATTGAGAACTATGAAGAGTAATTTTAGTCGTTACTGAAAATCACAAAGGCGAACCGATGGGTTCGCCTTTCTGTTTGGGGTGTTTGTTGAATGAGGTTGTTAGATTGTTTTTGGACAGAAGTAAGTTATATAGGTCGGTAAATTAGCGTTTAACGGACTATCTGAGGTATAGCAGAGCCTCTAATCGGCAGGCTGAAATCAATAATCCACTGCATACCAAGTAACTGGCAGTTACGTTGCAGTTGTAATTACGGGGCGGCCATCAATCTATATCTCTAGTGAAATCTGAGAGTTATGATAAAGGTTGAGCCAACACCGACCTCTGATTTTAGGCGAATCGTTCCTCCGATGTTATCAACGATAGCTGCTGCGAACGATAGGCCAAGTCCATAGCCGCTAATGTTGCTACGGCTGCTGTCAACTCGATACAAACGCTCAAACACCAGGTCATGATATTTAGGCTCAATACCGATACCTGTATCGGTCACTTGGATTACCGCTTCCCCATTCGTACTTTGCTCAGCTTGGATGGTTACCTTTCCTTTTGGGTTGGTGTACTTAATAGCATTGTCGACTAAGTTGACCAACACTTGGATTAGTTTATCTGGATCAGACACTATGTTGAGCTCATCACTCACTATAGCCTCTAGTGCAATTCCTTTTTCTTCGGCCACATCTTCATACCAGCTAACGACATTATGAATCACTTCTGACAGGTTTGTAGGTGCATAGTTAGGCAGTTGCTTTCCAAGAATTTCATCATTGAGCTTCATCAGCGTAGTCAGCATATTGCTTGCGAGCACTGCTTGTTCGGCGCAGTCAGAAAGCGCATCGCGCATTGCTTGTGGGTCGGCATCGTTCATTAATGCTGAGTGGGAAGAGAGTGTGATACGTGATAAAGGCGTGCGAACATCATGAGCAATGGCATCAACGGTCGTGTTTAACGTTGTCGTGACGTGCTGCAATCTTGCAACAGTGTTGTGCACGCTCATATTGATAACATCCAATCCTTGAGGAGACTTTTCGGGAAGTTCAGAGATCTCCAGCTTGCCATGTTTAAGTTTGTCTAAGAGTGAACCGAGTGTCACCAAGGGCGACATCGCATCACTAATGACTTTACGTGTGAATAGAGTCGTAACAATAATGAGGGCAATCAGTGCGGCAAAGGTAATAGCGGATTGGTTAACGGCGATAAAGTAGCGAGACTGGTTATCTAACACTAGCCAGAAAGAGTAATCCTCTCCGGATATTTCGCGTGTCATGTAAGGGTTTAAAAAGAACGACTCTAGCCAAGACTTATCATCAATCACGTAGCTAGAAAACGGTAGCTGTGTTGAGATACCTGTTTGGCCAGCGACAAATTCAAGGCTTTCAGGTTGAGCATTTTTAACCATGTAGGCAGCGATGTTGTTACTAAGTAAACGTTGTGGGTTAGCTTCTAGTACATGGTGTAAACGTTGTGCCGAATCGTAGGTTAAAATTCTCTGATATTCAGTCGCCATTGAATTGAGGATCTTGTTTTCAACACGATACAAGTCGAGAAAGAACAGCGCGCTGACAGCGATTTCAACCACCATAAAGCAGAGCAGCAGTATCGCCATAAAGCGCATCAAAAGGTTGCTTTGCGCTCTATTTAACGCTTGCTTTACATTATGACTTGAGGACATAACCCACTCCTCTTAAAGTGTGGATAAGAGGGTTCGCAAAGCCCTTGTCTACCTTACTTCTTAGTCGACATACCAGAACATCAACGACGTTGGTTTGAGGATCAAACTGATGGCCCCAAACATGCTCCAGTATGGCGGTTTTGGATATGACGGTTTCTTTATTCTCAAGCAGAAGTTTCATCAGCATGAACTCACGTTGATTAATGGCAATCGGCTTACCATCCCGCTCTAAAGTGTGCTTGAGTAGGTCGAGCGTCAAAGAGCCGTAACTGAGCGCTAATAATTGTGTTGCTGCTGGTTTGCCACGACGAGTCAAGTTATGGCAGCGCGCGAGGAGCTCAGAAAAGGCGAAGGGCTTAACCAGATAGTCGTCAGCCCCAGATTGCAACCCTTTCACTCGCTCTTCAACGGAGTGTTTGGCGCTCAGAATGATAACGGGCACTGTATGGCCTTGTCCTCTGAGTTCGGTCAATACTTCAAATCCATCTTTGAGCGGCAGCATAATATCGAGAATGACCACATCGAAGTCTGCTGTTTGTGCCTCATGCAGCCCATCAATACCATTGGCTGCATGCGTTACAGTCATCGCTTCTTGCTGGAATCCATTCACCAAAAACTTAGCAATATGCATATCATCTTCGATCAAAAGTAGTTTCATCTATTTTCTATCACTCTATTTGTGCTGCGTTCGGAACATACTCTATCAATATCCTTACCTGAATATAACCAACATTACGGCTTTGTAATGTTTGGGAAAGCCTTGTGTAATTGAGTGTTCGTTAAGATGGTCTCCATCAACTACATGATGTCTTAACGGAGTAAAACATGAAAACAATCAAAATCGCATCAATCACCGCAATGCTAGGTTTCGCTACTTTATCATTCAACGCTTCAGCTGCGGATAACAAGACTGTTTCAGTGACACAAATTTCGTCTCAGTTTGCTTTTGAGTTAGTACAAGAGGCTGTCAATCAATGCAGCGCAGAGGGCTACAAAGTGTCTGCAACTGTTGTTGACTTATCGGGCAACGTTGTAGCTCAGCTACGTGCCGATGGAGCGGGTATCCATACTCTAGACAGCTCACGTAAAAAAGCATTTACCGTGACAAGTATGAAACAACCATCAGGCAACTTAATGAAGACAATCGCTGAGAAACCAATCCTACAGCCTTTGCAGTACATGGATGAAAACCTACTGTTCTTGGCTGGCGGTGTACCTGTAGAGTTAAACAAAGTGATAATTGGTGCCGTGGGCGTTGGTGGCGCGCCGGGTGGTCATCTGGATGTAGCCTGTGCGGAAGCTGCATTGAAAAAACTTCTGTAATCTACGCATAACTAAATTCTATACGAGCACTTCATAGCTACTGGTGGAGTGTTCGTTTTTAATTTCAGGCTAGCTCTATTCCCCTACTACTTAGCTTTCGTTATGCAATTACTAGATTAGAGTATGTTTGGTTCTATCGTGCTCAACACGTTTTGGGGCAAAACCAAGTTACCCCGTCAGACTCATTTCCCCACAGAACAGCCTTCCCTAGCCTCTCTCCTCAAACTCGCTTACTATGCCAAGTACCCAATAGCTTTGTGAGTCATTCATGAGCAGCAAAAACAATAAAAACCTCGGTATTCTTCTTAAACTCAGTACCTTTGTTTCACCTTATAGATGGCGGGTTGCTGCCGCTTTGGTGGCGCTTGTGGCCACGGCGAGCCTTACCCTTTCTGTTGGGTATGGGGTGCGTATGCTTATCGACCACGGGTTTGCCCAACAATCGTTGCATGAGCTCACCAATGCGATTCAATTTATTGTTGGCGTGACGCTGTGCATAGCGATTGGCACCTTCTTTCGCTTTTATTTGGTTTCATCGGTTGGGGAGCGTGTCAGCGCCGACATTCGCCTTGCGGTGTTTAACCATGTGATAACCTTGCACCCGAGCTACTTCGAGACCAACAGCAGCGGCGATATTATGTCGCGCCTCACCACGGACACCACTTTGCTGCAAAGCATCATTGGCTCATCGTTTTCCATGGCGATGCGCAGCGCACTGATGTGCGTCGGGGCGATAATCATGTTGTTTGCCACCAACTTTAAGCTCACGCTGATCGTGCTCGCTTCCGTACCATTTGTGTTGGTTCCTATTTTGGTTTATGGCCGACGCGTGCGTGCCCTCTCTCGCCAAAGCCAAGATTCAATGGCTGATGTGGGCAGCTACGCCGGAGAAGCGATAGAACACATTAAAACCGTGCAAAGCTTTAGTTCCGAGCAACATGAAAAAGCCGCCTTCGCGGTTGAAGTCGAGAAGGCGTACGAAATCGGCAGACAGCGTGTAAAACAGCGGGCGATTTTAATCTCTGGCGTGATTGTGATTGTCTTTAGCGCCATTGCAGGCATGCTTTGGGTTGGTGGCAGTGATGTGATCCACGGAAAGATGTCGGCTGGCGATCTCGGCGCTTTTGTCTTTTATGCCATTATGGTCGCCTCTTCCACCGCCACCATTTCTGAAGTGCTGGGCGAGCTGCAAAGAGCCGCAGGCGCAACCGAAAGATTGATTGAAATTCTGCAAGTGGAAAGCGACATTCGTGCACCTAGCCATCATCTATCTATCCCCGCAGACATCCCTGCCGAAGTGAGCTTTGATTCGGTGAACTTCAACTACCCTTCTCGCCCCAATCAGCCTGCGATCAAAGGCTTAAATCTCAACGCGGAACAAGGCAAAGTGCTGGCCTTAGTCGGCCCATCGGGCGCAGGAAAAACCACGTTATTTGAACTAATGCAACGCTTTTACGACCCGCAACAAGGGCAAGTGCTGTTGGGTGGTATCGATATTCGCCAGTTTGACCCTAACGAGCTGCGCCAGCAAATGGCACTCGTGCCGCAGCAACCTGCATTATTTAGCCACGATGTGTTCCATAACATTCGCTACGGCAACCCCGACGCGACTGACGAACAAGTGATTGAGGCGGCGAAAAAAGCGCACGCGCATGAATTTATCGAAAAGCTGCCAGAAGGTTATCACAGCTTTTTGGGTGAACGCGGTGTCAGGCTCTCTGGCGGGCAAAAGCAGCGCATTGCAATTGCGCGCGCGATTTTAAAAGATCCCAAAATTCTCTTGTTGGATGAAGCCACCAGCGCACTGGATAGCGAAAGCGAACACCATGTTCAGCAAGCACTTGAAGCGTTAATGAAAGGCCGCACCACATTGATCATCGCGCATCGCCTTTCCACCATTCAACACGCCGATAAAATCGCCGTGCTAGACAATGGCGAGTTGGTCGATATCGGCAATCATCACGCCTTGATGCAAAGCTGTGAGCTTTATCAGCGCTTGGTTGCCTTGCAGTTTAAGCATCTGAATTAAAACATTGGTATTAAAACACATTGTTTAGCCCGCGGTAGCTCGTGGGCTTTTTGTTTTATTGGCAAGGCATAATGGCTTGGCTAAGACGATTATAGAGCGCGAATGCGTCACTTCTTGAAGTCAGATTCCCCAGCGCGAATTGATAGGCCAGCTCAAGATCGTCCCTTTGATTTGGATAATATTCTTTCGCCACTCGTGTGCACTGCGATAAGTCGGTGTACCAGCTGGCATCTTTCTCTGCCACGAAGTAATACGCGGCTCGCACCAATTTCTTACCGAGCACTTTTGCGATGTTTTCATCGCTCATATCCGCAAAACTCGGGGCCATTTTCTCTAAAAAGCTCGGTAAATCGCCATTCAATGCGAGAGCAATCTCGAGGCTGGGTTTGTAGGGTTGAAACTGAACCGACAAATCGTTCCCCCAAATACAGCAACAGCAATGCTTTAACCAAAATTGCCAGTGATACCTTTCTTGTGGCGTGAGGATGTCATTTAGGTATCCAGGATCGATATCGAGTTTGCTCACTTGCGGATACGCTTTGGCAATGGCCGCCGAAATCGTTTGGAAGATCGCGCGCTGGGTCTGGCTGATGGGCGTTTTTAGCACGATGGAGATATCGAGATCGGAGTGTCCCGCCACGGCATTCCCTCTCGCGACACTGCCATAAAGATAGATGCCATCAATGTGATCAGGAAGCTGAGACAACAATTCTGCCACCACCGCATCGACAACCACTTGAAACTCTGGCTGGATGTGCGTTGGCGAATAGGCATTGAGAATAAAGCCCTGTTTATCGAGCCCTCTATCTTGCTCCTGCATGTGATTTTCCTTGTTTCGTTGTGAGAGGTATTAAGTGTCAATCTGAAGCGATATCGCTGATCCTAATTATGCTGCACTTTTGTCGCCCATGACCACCGAACGGAAGCGGCGAAACGTGACCAACAAACGATCGAACCCATTTTCAACGTTGCCACATTGCTTTGCATTGATAATTCCTCGGTACCGTTAACATTTCGCTCCTAACTTCGCTCGTCATCCTCGCGAATGCGGGGAACCATCGTACAACAAGTGCCACAGGTCTGTATTACCGCTGCGTTGACATCTTGCTGTCGATTTGCGCTATTGCGGGAGGTGCACTTGCAAACGCAGCATACAGTGGGCGCCGATGAATGGATTCCCGCGTGCGCGAGAATGACGACAGGCGATGTGGCTCGGTATTTCAGTGCATTTTCGTTGCTGCTGTCAGTTTGCGATTACTCAAATGGTATCGAGTTCCCTTCTGTTTACCCACCCGTTATCGACATTTCGATATCGCTCTTTAGGCGTTTCTAACGGTAATATCACCACCGGAAATGGTGCATAAAATAAGGCCCGCTTCTTTTGAATCGGCTTCTGTCAGGCGCTTGCCTTGGGCATTCCAGATAGAGCTTTTACCACAAGTTATCCAGCCGCCTGTCTGTGAAATGTGGTTACTCAGTAAAACTGGAAAAGCGTGCTCTAAAGCAATGTCAGAGAGGATTTTGGCATCCGTCTCATAGCCATTTTCAGAAATCAGCGCACTGATGAGATAAAGGTCAGCACCGAGCGTTTTGGTTCTTTGGGCGTGTTCTGCATGAGTAAAGTCCGCGCAAATTGCCAATGCGATTTGCTGCTCTTTGACGTTAAAAACGTAATCCGACGAGCCTGACGAGCAAAACTGCGCCTCACCTTCGTGCAAATATTGCTTGTCGTAAAATGCCACCCTGCCATCTGGAAAGCAGATCACCGCGCTGATTGTCGGCTTTTCAGCGTCATCATGGCGTAACGGGCAACCAGCAATCACGAGGATGTGGTGTTCAACACTGGCTTGCGACAACGACTGAATGCTTTCCGCCTCAGGCAACAGCGCCAACTCGTTGGCTAGATCGAGCTCATAACCAGTCAGGGAAAGTTCTGGAAACACCACCACATCGGCCTCGTGCTCTGCAGAGCGCTTAATCATATGAAGGTGCTGTGCAAGGTTGCTTGAGAGATCCCCTCTTACCACTGGAATTTGCGCCAAACTTATCGTGATCGCGGCGTTCATGTTTTCTCCCTTTTTCACGCCCAAAACAAGCTTGCCATGGTGCCGACTTTTCGTTCGCAACACAATTTCAAATCAATGCGTTCATTCACAAATAACAGACTGATTCACTCAAACTCAAGCCCGTAAAACAAAAGGCGAACCCAATGGCTCGCCTTTTGTTTTATACCCAATTATACCCAAACAACTTGGAGTTGCAGGTAGGCGGCAAGTGAGTGAATCCCCATGAGCATAGATACGCTATGTGATTGGGGTGAACGAATGCAGCCAACACCGCTGCAGCTTCAAGTAGGAAGGGTATAACACCGAATCGTTATTACGCTTCTGGGTTCTCTTTAGCGTTGATTTCCGCATACGTGTGCAGCAGATCGGTCAGTGTTTTCACCCAAGCAAACACATCGTTGGGGGTGTTTTCGAGCAGTTTTTCCACTTGTTCGCAGTGCGCTTCAAGCGTGATCGCTTCTTCCAAACGAAATGAGATGGCGTAGAAATGCCAAAGTACAAGGCGAGTCATACGCTCACTATTTTGTTTGGCGTTTCGATCATCAACGCTTGCTGAATTTCACTCAGTG